>JAZFTT010000193.1:0-4540 GCA_036446835.1 Acidimicrobiia bacterium | reverse complement strand
TCCCCTACCCGAAGGGAACACCGCCGAGGCAGTCCGGAATGCGTTGGCTGCCACCGTCCAGCGTCTTCCTGAACATTTGTGGAAGTCGGTGACTTGGGATCAAGGCAAAGAAATGGCTCAACACGCCCAATTCAAGATCGAAACCGGAGTGCAGATTTACTTCTGTGACCCGAAGAGTCCGTGGCAGCGAGGAACCAACGAGAACACCAACGGGCTACTACGTCAATACTTTCCCAAAGGAACCGACATGAGCCTGCTCACACAGGCCGACCTCGACAAGGCGGCACATTCGCTCAACGGACGGCCTCGACAGACCCTCGATGGGATGTCACCATCAGAGAAACTCGCCGAAGTGTTGCAATGACCCCTTGAGCTCGCACCGGTTATGGGCGGGCTGGGGGTGGGTGTGAACCTTTGTTGTCTGGCAGAGCAGACGGCAACACCGCCTTCGATGTTGTGTACGTCCATGAACAGTGACGACGGCGGCACCTCCTCTTGTCGTTCGCCTGTCACGTTCGAAGGTATGGAGAGGTGTTCTGCAGGTCATATGGGCGAACCCCATTTTGGGTGGAATGACACCTAGATCTTATGGGGGGAGGCGAGGGCCCTATTTGACCCCGCCTCCATGTCTATCGACTGGCCTAACGAGGCCCGCCTGTCTGCTCGGTGTGTCGGGCAATCGGGTATTCGAGTGAAGCGATGTTCCAGTTCAGGAACTGCTCATTAACGGGGCTGGACGTCTGTCCATCGACCGAAGCCGTTGGGACCAGACCGTTCAAAGCATCCGTGTTCCAGTACAGGAAGTTGGAATCAACCACGCTCTGGGATCCGATGACGGCTGTTGAGACCGTTGGGACGAGACCGTCGTAGGAAGTGGTATTGATGTGTATGAAAGGATCAACTACTGCCGCTGAAGCCGCCGGGACCAGCGCATCAAGGGCCGTGGTGTTGATCTCGATGAACGGGTTAACAGCTGCCTGAACCTCAGTCACGACTACCGGAGCCGCTGGGACCATCCCGTCATAAGCCGTGGTGTTCAGTCGAATGAACTCATCCTGTGCCAGGCCAGTAGGGGATGCCGCCGAGCTGGCCGACGATTCTGTCGCCGACTGGTTGTTGACGATACCGAATCCAACGGCGACTCCAAGAGCGAGTCCAGCGGCCATCATCCCGATTCCTTTGGGCGAGAAACCTCTCGCGGGGACTGCACCTTCGTGTGCGATTGTGCTCAAGAGTGACATCAGACTCCTCCTTGTGTTCGTTTGCAGGTCACAATTCCAAGGTATGGAGAAATGCGTCTCCGGTCATCGGGGCGGACTACTTATATGACGACTCAACACCACCTAGATCTCGTCACAGATCCTGGGTACTACCTAGATGGCCGACGAAATTTCAAGGCACCGCTGAGAAAAACCGGGATATCGGCAAACGGGTGAACCTAAGGATGGGTGGCCAAAAGCCCCTTATCATGGGCTCGGGTGACGGCTTCCTCCCTGGTGGAGGAGTCCAGTTTCATCAGAACGGCCGAAACGTGGTTCTCGACCGTCCGCGGTGAAACGAACAGACGGTCAGCGATCTCGATGTTGGAGAGACCCTCGTCGAGAAGTTGGAGCACTTCGGCTTGTCGGGCGGTGAGTCCGGCGGCGTGACGTCTGGTTACCGGGGTTTTGCCGCGTGGGATGGCCACACCGTCATCTCGTAAGGCACTCCTCAGCTTGGATGCGACAGCAGTTGCTCCAAGCGTCTCGAGAATTTCGAGGGCTTCAAGTCGAGCGGTCTCGTCGCCGTGGGCGAGTGCCAGTGCTCGTTCGTAGGGAATCCCTTTTGCTTCCCAGATGGCGGCAGCCTCGCGAGGCTGGCCTTCCATGACCAGCCGATACGGTTTGGCTATCCCTTCGGGAATCTCCGGCAACTCGCCTAGTTCCCAAAGCCTGAAGGCGAGCTCTCCGACGGGCCAAGGCAACTCGATTCGTGTTCCTCTGTCGAGGACTTCTCGTAATCGGGCCAACCCGTGTGAGTCCATCTCATCGGTCAGCCACATGCATTCTGCCAAGGCGGCTGCGGACGGGAGTAGATTCTGCATCTCGCCTCCAGCTTCTGCCTCCGACCAAGCGCGGCCGAGCGTGGAGCGCGCCTCCGGATGGCCCTGCCGGGCCTGCAGCGTCCCCGTCACGCACTTCAGCATCCGACCAGCCAGCGTGTCGCTTCGAGAGTGAGACTCAAGAACCTCAGTAGCAAGGTCTTCGGCGGTGGCCCATTCTCCTTTCCAAAGCAAAATATCCGCAAGAAAAACTTGGGCTGTGAGCTCCACAGATCGAATCTCGTAGCGAACTGCCAGGTCGATGGTCCGCTGCACCACGTCGCTTGCCAAATCCAAGTCGCGACGTGCAGCAGCACATCCCCCCATGTTGATCATGGCCACAGTCTCCTCAAGCAGGAATCCCCCTCGTCGAGCACGATCTCGAGCCTCCTCCAGCAACTGCAATCCACCGGCATCGCCCCGTGTGTACATCGCGGTGCCCTTGGAATTGAGCGCGTGAATCAACGTTTGCTCAGCGCCAGTCTGTTCAGCGAGTTCGATCGCCCGATCAGCAAGTTCGATGGTTTCCAACCAATCGGACCGGATCATCGAGAGCCAGGCACGCTGGCTTACCGCGAATGCAAGGTCTGCACTAGGTGGATACTTCTCGAGGATTGCGATCGCCTCCTGCGAGGCTGCTGTGGCCGACGCGGGGCGTCCGCTTATCTCGTTGAGACGAACCGCAGCCGTCAGTGCACGTGCCAGAGCGTTTTGGTCGCCCACGGATCGGTGGAGCTCGATGGCCGCGGCCGAAAGGTCAAGTGATGACTCAATGTTGTCAAGAAAGAACTCGTTACGCGCCCAATCATCAATAATGACGACCTTGTCGGCATCGGCGAATCGGTCCAAAAAGGGTTCGAGTGTCCGGAAATGCTCCGAAGCCTCCCGGTGGCTCCCGACGGCGATCGCCCCACGAGCCGCCTGGGGTGCAAATTCGATGATCGCCTCGACATCATTGGCCTCTCTGGCATGGTGGACCAGGCGGGCAAGGCTGCCTTGCTCACGAAGCGCGGCGAGGACTTCCGCGTTCAAACGACGGCTGTCGGAGGGGCTCAGAATGGATTCGACCGTTCGACGGGTCAATTCATGGTGAAAGGAAACGATTTCATCTTCGGCTCGGAGAAGACCTTGACGGACACATTCGGTCATCTCCTCCTCAGTCGGCTCAAGGATGTTTTCGACAAGGGAACGTTCCGCCTCGGCGGGGACCACCGATACCAAGTCAAGGACCTCTCGAGCCCCCGGCGACAGTTTCCCTGCCCTAGCAAGAACAGAATCCTGAACCGACGACGGCACCCCCTCGACTCCCGACGCTGCCACTTCGGTCACGAAAAGAGGATTGCCATCCGTCAAAGAAAGAACCCGGTCGGAATCGAGGTCGGTGTCCTCCACCATCGATGCGATCGCTTCCGCAGAAAGACCACCAAGATGTAATCGCACCAGATCCTGCGGTGCCAGATCACCGATCACTTGTCGCAACGGATGGTCATGGTCGACCTCACCGTCTCGGTAAGTGAGCACAAGTAACCCGTTGGTTCCCGAAATTCGTCGACCCAAATATTTGATAACGTCGAGGGTTGCCTCATCTGCCCAGTGAGTGTCCTCGACCACCAGAACCGTGGCACGGAGGCTACGAGACAAAAAGTCGAGAAGGACCTCCATCACAGCCCGACGGTCACCCTTCTCCAAAACCTCACCAAGCGAAGGCTCCTCCCGGGCGATATCCCAGAAAGGACCCAACGGCTGAGGAGTCAACAGATCGTCACAAGACCCGAAAAGGACATGCGCCGCATCAGCATGAGCCCCAACAAACTCTCTAACCAGGGTGCTCTTGCCGATACCAGCCTCACCCCGAACCAGGACAACCTTCCCCCCCGACGAACCCACTCCACTCAGCAGGTCAGCCAACAACCCAAGCTCTTTTTCCCTCTCCAGAAGCATGAGTCGAAGCCTACCGACCCCGCACATAACGGCACTTATGGGCGGTCAGATCAGCCATTCATGATGCCGGTTATGGGCGGCGATTGGCCCCTTTGCCGGCTTCTAGATGGTGTGAAGAAGATCGTCTAGCCAGTATTCGAAGGGCCAACCAAGTTCCAGCTGAGACAAGCCCGATCAGCCCGATGATCTGTGAGGCCCATGTCTCAGGCGAATGACGCCGATAGCTCTGTGACCGATAAGCATCCTTGGCGGTCACCGCGCATGTCAAACGCCCCTCCGCCGTGCTGACTTCTGTTCATTCCTCCTGGGGAGGAAGGTCTCGCCCCCAGTGCCGAAAAAGCATGTTCCATCCTTTGCCTGGGATGGTCTGAATCCAGTTGCCTTCTTTGCCCTCTGGTGCGTTCGGTCCGAAATGAATGTCGAATGAACCGTCTTCGTTCTGTTGGATTCCGTCGCTGGCGGAGCTGACGCTTGGGAATCGTTGGTCGGTTTGCAACATTGATCGGGTTTGGTTGTCGT
>JAZFTT010000192.1:0-6015 GCA_036446835.1 Acidimicrobiia bacterium | reverse complement strand
GACCGCCCAGATCGTCGACGTCCGGCGGCGCATGCTTCGTCGTCTGGTCATGGACGCCGTCGAATTCCTCCACCTGCGTGAAAAGACCAAGTCGGCCGTCCTCGCTCTCGGTGGAGAGGTGAGGAGGATTCACCTCTCTCTTGGCGGTCGTCTCCACGCTTCCGGTGTACTCAAAACCCCGCTTGACATCGATCTTCTCGCAGCCCAGGAACTCGAATCGGCCTTCGCCGGACACGGCCCTACCTCCTGGGAGCTGGAGAGACGGCGCAAAGTGCTTGATCGACTCTCCGCGGATGACTCCGTTCCTCAGATATTCGTCGGTGATCCGAGTCGGCGTCTGGGTGTGTCTGAAATCCCCTCCGGCGATACCTTCAAGGGGTGGGGAGCGAGTGCCGGCGTTTTCGAGGGCACCGCTCGCATCATCACCAAGGCCACCGAGCCGATCGAGCCTGGCGACATCCTCGTGGCGAGGACGACGGATCCTGCCTGGACGCCTCTGTTTCTGACGGCTGGCGCAATCGTGGTCGAAGAGGGAGGCCCGTTGTCGCACGCCGCCATCATCGCCCGCGAACTGGGGCTTCCGGCTGTGCTCAACGTTCCTGGTCTTGTGGGCCGACTCGCCTCTCTGGACTTTCCCCGGCTTCGCGTCGACGGCGACAGCGGCATCGTTGTCATCCTCGACGGCGAGCCTGACCTCGAATCGGACAGAGTGTTAGAGGTAGCCGGATGATTGGGCGGGTGCCCAAACACACGGCCCTGGGTGATGGTGTGGAGCCCGGCGGGCTCTTCGTCTTCATTCCCGGGGCACTGGCAGGTGGGTTCCTCATCTCGATAGGGCTTCTCATCGGCGACGCCGTTCGCAAAGTGAGAGGCGACGCCGGAATCGAACGGCGTGTCAAGCACACAGGAGCGGCTGTGGCTGACGAGATTCGTGCCGGGCCCGGGGCCTCGCGGCAGACCGAATCCGGTCTCCGGCCGCGGTCGGTGTATGGAGCCGTTGCCGGGATCTCGTTCGGCCTCGTAATCCTGGTCATCCCCGGCGCAACGTGGAACTACCTCAACCCGGGGGGTTACATTCAGAATGTCGGCTGGATCTGGGCTGTCAGCATGCTGGGAGCGATCAGCTTCTTGGTTCTCGGGGTACAAACCATTCGGCTCGCCCCGGAATGGCTGCCAGGCATCATCGCTGCACTGGGTGTGGGATTCGCTCTGCGGTTCGCGTTCGGAAGCGAACCAGCAGTCGACAGAACGGTTCTCATCGGGTTTGGCCTTTTTACAGCCATTGCCGGCATTGTGATGGCGTGGCGCATGCGTGGCCGCCACGATCGCACCGACGTGCCACCTTCGGTGCGGCCCCTTCTCACGCGAACGCCTCTCAGCCGCCCTTGATGGAGACGATCACGTCATGCGAATATCTGGTGGCCGCGCCGTGACGGAGAAGAAGTTACCGGGAGGTATGTCGTTCGATCAGATTCATCGCGGGCTTCCCGACGAGACGCCATGGTTCTTTCGTGTCGTCCTACGCGATAGACGGTTTCTGATCATGACCCTCGTGATCACGGCACTCCTTGGTGTGATCGCCGCGAGCAACCCGGAGTGGCTATTGCGAATCGACCAACCGGTTTCGGAGTGGCTTCGAGGGTGGGAGGGTTCGCTATCGCTCGCCAAGGTCGTCACCTATCTCGGATCTCCGAACCTCGCTATAGCGATCGGTCTGATTGCTGTGGCGTTTCTGTGGCGTCGATGTCGCGCCTCGGCCTTCACTCTTGGCGTCCTGGTCGCAGCGGCCCTCACCGTCGACACGATGCTCAAGGTGATTGTCGATCGGGCCCGGCCCCCCAACCCGGCGGTCAGCACGGGGTTGGGCTCCTTTCCGAGTGGTCACGTCATCCACGCCGTCATCATCTTTGGTCTTGTCCCATTCCTCCTTTGGATCCTGACAAATCGGTCAGGTGCCTTGAGGCTTGGCTTCGTGGTGTTCGCCGTGGTTGTGTTGCTCGTAACCTGGAGTCGGGTCCGTCTGGGAGCACACTGGCCGTCGGATGTGATCGCCAGCCTTTTCATCGGAGCCTCACTATTGCTTGGAGCCGAGCAACTCCTTACATCGACATGGGCCACCGAGCGTTGTGCCATACTCGGTCATCACCCGACTTTTCCATGACGAAGCCGCGGAGTGACCTCAGACCTTCCGCTCCTCGCTTCAAGCCTTGAAAGTGCCTGGTCTTGGCTGCATCTCGGGTGCGGCGTAACCCTCTTCCCAGGGAAATCTGCCTTCGGTGTCGTCGTAACTGAGCTGGAGGACGGGGACAGAGACATCGGCGGGCCGCTGATAGTACCGATTGGCCTCGAACACGATCTCCCCGGGGTTGGGGACCGGCTCCGGAATGATCTGGTGTGGCCACTCATCGAACGTGACGAGCTGACCCGGTAGGAGTGCCTCCCCGTCGCGAACACGGCTGCCCAGCGTGTTGATCACGCCGGCGGCGGTGTTGGGCCCGACGCCAAAGATCAGCAACTCGGGGTGAGCCAGTCCGAACAGCCCGACCGTGTAGGCGAACGCTGGATCGTCGGATTGCGAGCATTCACATTCTGGCCGGCTGCAGGAACTGCCTCCGACGTATTGGATGAACCAGCCATAGCGCCGGATCTTTTCTGCCACATTTGCGTCCTCCTGGTCGAGCCAGGCCTGCGTTCGAGCATCCATCATTCACTCCTCTCAAGTCTGTCCGATGGATCAGTACCCAACGTACGGGGGGGCACCGACAGAAAGGGGGGCGGGCCCGTCGGCGTGGTTCGCCCTCCTCTAGGATCGGTTGCCATGACGTACAAAGCCGTTTACGAGCGCTCGCTTGGCGACCCGGAAGCCTTCTGGGGCGAGGCAGCCGAGTTGATCGATTGGGAAGTGGTTCCGCAGCGTGTTCTGGACGATTCCCGCCCACCGTTCTATCGCTGGTTTCCCGATGGGATTCTCAACACATGTCACAACGCTCTCGATCGCCACGTGGATGGGGGACGGGCGGACCAGGTGGCTCTGGTCTACGACTCACCGGTAACCGAGACCGTCAGGTCCTATACGTATCGGGAGTTCCGCGACGAGGTTGCCATGGTGGCGGGCGCCCTCTCCGACCTCGGGGTCAAGAAAGGCGACAGGGTCATCATCTACATGCCGATGGTGCCGGAAGCCGCCATGGCCATGCTCGCCTGTGCCCGCATCGGCGCGGTCCATTCGGTGGTGTTTGGAGGTTTCGCGGCTAATGAGCTGGCGACGAGGATCGACGACGCTCGACCGGTGGCGATCCTATCGGCGAGTTGTGGGATCGAGCCCGGAAGGATCGTCGAGTACAAGCCGTTGCTCGATGCGGCGATTGACCTCGCCGATCACAAGCCTGACTCCGTGATGGTGCTTCAACGTCCCCAGGCGCTTGCAACCATGTTGGAGGGTCGGGACGTCGACTGGTTCGAGACGGTGAGCGCCGCAACGCCTGCCGATTGTGTTCCCGTGGCGGCCACGGATCCGCTGTACATCCTCTACACGTCGGGAACCACAGGAGAGCCCAAGGGGATCGTGAGGGACAACGGTGGCCACGCGGTGGCACTGGCGTGGTCGATGCAATCGCTATACGGCGTTGAGCCGGGGGAGACGTATTGGGCAGCCTCGGATCTCGGCTGGACTGTGGGGCACTCCTACATCGTGTACGCGCCACTGTTTCACGGATGCACCACCATTCTCTATGAGGGCAAGCCGGTCGGAACCCCCGATCCGGGTGCGTTTTGGCGTGTGATCGCCGAACACGGCGTCTCCGTCTTCTTCACGGCGCCCACCGCCTTTCGGGCGATCAAACGCGATGACCCCGACGGCGAGTTCATCGCCCGTTACGACCTCTCCAAGTTTCGGACGCTGTTCCTAGCCGGCGAGCGCTGCGACCCCGATACCCTCCACTGGGCGGAAGAAAAACTGGGCGTCCCTGTGATCGATCACTGGTGGCAGACGGAGAGCGGCTGGCCGATGGCCACCAATCCGATCGGCATCGAGATCTTTCCCATCAAACCTGGCTCACCAACATTGCCTGTTCCGGGCTATGACATCAGAGTGCTCAGAGACAGCGGTGAGGAATGCGACCCTGACGAGATCGGTGCCGTCGTCGTTCGCCTGCCTTTGCCTCCGGGATCGCTGCCGACGCTTTGGAACGCCGATGATCGGTTCATCGAGGCCTACATGAGCCGGTATCCGGGGTTCTATCTCACCGCTGATGCGGGCTACAAGGACGACGACGGCTACGTCTACATCATGAGCCGCATCGATGACATCATCAATGTGGCCGGTCACCGGTTGTCGACGGGAGCGATGGAAGAGGTCCTGGCCGAACATCCCGACGTGGCAGAGTGTGCCGTCATCGGTGTTGCCGATCAGTTGAAAGGCCAGCTTCCGGTCGGGTTCGTCGTTCTTCAGGCCGGTACCGATCGTGTTCCGGCGGAGGTCGAATCCGAACTGGTGGCCTTGGTACGGGAGCGGATCGGTCCGGTGGCTTCCTTCAAGAAGGCGAGCGTGGTCCCTCGGTTGCCCAAGACTCGTTCAGGGAAGATCCTCCGGGGCACTATGCGCAAGATCGCCGATGGAGAAGAGTGGACGATGCCCGCGACGATCGACGACCCGGAGATTCTCGACGAGATCGGTGTGGCGCTCTCGTCGATGGGTTATGGGAAGGAAACACGGTGACCCTGTCAATAGCCACCGGTCCAACCGACACGCCTTTGCTGTCCCAGACCATCGGCGCCAACCTCGAGGCCACAGTGGATCGATTTCCCGATCGGGAGGCTCTCGTGGTTGTGCATCAGGGGATTCGTCAGACCTGGGCTGAGTTCTACGACACCGTCAATGAGGTGGCCAAAGGCCTCCTGGCAATGGAAATCCAGGTCGGCGACCGGGTCGGCATGTGGAGCCCCAACTTCGCCGAGTGGATCTACATCCAGTACGCCACCGCCAAGATCGGCGCAATCCAGGTCAACATCAATCCTGCCTATCGGGTCAACGAGCTTCAGTACGCCCTGGACCACTCTGGCTGCCGTCTTCTGGTGGCACGCACCGAGTATCTGACCTCGGGATACCGTGACATGGTCGACGAGGTTGCACCCGGCCTTCGAAGTCTCGAAAATGTGATCTACTTCGACACCGACGACTGGGCGGAGTTGATCGAAGCGGGGAGGACCGTGTCCGACGACGAGTTGACTGCTCGTGCCGCCTCTCTCGACCCGGGCGATCCGATCAATATCCAGTACACGTCGGGTACGACGGGGTATCCGAAGGGCGCCACACTCAGCCATCGAAGTATTCTCAACAACGCTCTTTTCGTCGGCGATGCCTGCGCCTACACCGAAGAGGATCGAGTTTGCATCCCCGTTCCGTTCTCTCACTGCTTCGGCATGGTCATGGGCAACCTGGCATGCTCGGTATTCGGGGCGACGATGGTGGTGCCATCGCCGACGTTCGATCCCGCAGCCGTGCTTCGAGCGCTCCAGGACGAGCGGTGCACCTCGCTCTACGGTGTTCCGACGATGTTCATCGCCGAGCTCGGCCAATCAGATCTGGAGAACCTCGATCTCTCTGCCATGCGCACCGGCATCATGGCCGGGTCGCCCTGCCCGACAGATGTGATGCGCCGTGTCATCGACGACATGGGCATGGGAGAGGTCACCATCGCGTACGGCATGACCGAGACATCTCCCGTCTCAACCCAAACGAGCACCGACGACTCCGTCGAGCATCGGATATCGACAGTCGGGCGAGTAGGTCCCCACGTCGAGTCCAAGATCGTCCACCCCGAAACCGGGGAGTTGGTTCCCCGTGGCGAGGAGGGCGAGTACTGCACTCGGGGTTACCACGTGATGCTGGGCTATTGGAACGATTCTGAGAAGACGGCCGAGGCCATTGATGCCGATGGGTGGATGCACTCGGGCGACCTCGCCACCATGGACGACGACGGCTACGTCAACATCGTCGGTCGGATAAAGGATATG
>JAZFTT010000191.1:0-16800 GCA_036446835.1 Acidimicrobiia bacterium | reverse complement strand
ACGTACATTCAAGACGCACATCCGAAGATGGACGTCAATCCTGTCAATGAAGGGTTTGCAATTTGGGTCCAGGACCGTGAGGGCCCTGGCGCTTTGATTGCTCACGTGACGTCACTCACCTTCGATTGCTCTCCGGGAATGCGTCACAATTCATGAATGCTCCATCTTCCACCCTTACGGGGAAAATGGGCATTACTGGCTTTTGGCACATTGTTCAGTTGTCAAGGAGCCCATTGCTCCGCATCTGATACTTCGTGTGTCAGACGGGTCAACGATGATATCGCAACCCCGATACAGACGACAATCCCGGCGCAGCCCAAAAGCTCCACCGGAGGCGGATGGTCAGACAATGACGCCGGACCGATCCCCAATGGTAACCAAACCTGTGGTCTGCGCAAGTCAATCAACCAGACGGGCGAAACGTCGCTTCCCGACCTTGAGCACCTTGCCGACAAGGTCAGAGCGGGCGACCTCCTGACTCACAACCGGCTCACCATCCACCTTGACCGCACCCTGGTCGACAAGACGTCGTGCCTCTGCTCCCGAGACGTCAAACACATCGCGAATGAGTGAGGCGACATGAACCGAATCGCCGGGTGGCACCACGGCATCTTCGATATCTTCGGGAATGCCGCCGTGTCTGAACACCTCATCGAACTCCGTTTCGGCAGACGCCGCCTCCTTGTCACCCCAGTAGAGAGCCACCACGCTGCGAGCGAGAATGCGCTTCGCCTCGTTCGGGTGGAGCTTCCCCGACTCCAGGGCAGCCTCGATAGACTCGACTTCCGTTACGTTCTCGTCGGCGGCGAAACGAAACCACTGAGGCATCACTTCGTCTGGGATACTCATCGTCTTACCGAACATGGATCCCGGCTCGTCTTCGATACCGATGTAGTTGTCAAGTGACTGCGACATCTTGTTAACTCCGTCGGTGCCGACGAGAAGGGGCATCGTCAAAGCCACCTGGGGCGTCTGGCCGTAACGCTCCTGGACAGCTCTTCCCATCATCAGATTCCACAGCTGGTCGCTACCGCCGAGTTCGACATCGGCCTCGACGGCCACCGAGTCATAACCCTGAAGCAACGGATAGAGAAACTCTGTCACCGAGATCGGAGAGCCGGACCGATATCGGTTGGCGAAATCCGATCGCTCCAGCATCTGAGCGACGGTCGCCGAGCTGGTGAGCTCGATCAGCCCATACATGTCGAGATTCGCGAGCCACTCCGAATTCCGGCGTATCTCGAGATTGTCCTCAAGGAGGACCTTGCGGAACTGCCCCAGCACGCTCTCGGCGTGAGAGTTGACCTCGTCCGCCGAGAGTCGTTTCCGTGTGGAGCCCTTGTCTGAGGGGTCTCCAACCTGGGCAGTGAAGTCACCGACGATCAGAACTGCTGTATGTCCCAACTCCTGGAATTGACGAAGCTTGCGCAGGACCACGGCCCAACCGAGTGTCACGGCCGGCGCGGTTGGATCCATGCCCAACTTGATCCGGAGCGGGCGCCCTAGCTCGAGTTTGACCGCAAGCTCTCCCTCAGGAACGACCTTATCGGTGTAACGCATCAGGAGGTCGAGGGCGGAGTTCATGGTCGGGTCAGGGTAAACCGGATCAGATCAGAGGGCCGCCGACCGGTCGGCAGTCCCGCCGAGATCAACAACCCAGGAGGGCACACCCAGGTTTTCGAATATTCGACTCGCCCTTTCGATTGCCACCTGGCCGTTCGAATCGTCGGCCAAGCCTACTTTGATACGCCCAATGGCGTTTAACGCGAGCGCTTGCTCGAGTACGAAGCCATAGTCCTCCCATGCACCGGCGGCCTCCTCATAGAGCCTCAGAGCTTCCGCCAAGCTTCCGCGGGCCTCGGCCATCATGGCTTCAACGGTGAGTGCCAGGATCTCGGTACCACAAGAGACAGGTTGTCGTGCTCTTCGTTCCGCTCGTCCACGCCGGCCTGTATGCGGAGCCCGACGCGCACGGCGCGCTCCGGGTCGTCTTCGTGCGCTGTGGGAACGCCGAAGACTGCCATGACGCCATCACCGATGAGTTTCTCGACGGTGCCGCCGTAGCTCTCGATTTCCTCCCGGACTCTCTGGTGATAAGGCACCAGGCGAGCGTGAACGTCTTCTGGATCGGCTTCGTCTGACTCGGCAGTGAACCCCACCAGATCGACGAACAAGACCGTTATAAAACGACGCTCCTGGGTGGTGGTAACAGTGAGAGATGTCCCGCAGGACGGACAGAAGGCGACCTCGCCGAGGAGTTCCGCGCCGCAGCTGGGGCAGTTCTCGCTCAGTTCATGGCCGCAGTTGGCGCAGAACCTGGCTCCTTCAGCATTGGATTCTCCACAGGAAGGGCAATTCGCCACGGCCAGAACTCTACGACACACCGGCTGAGGTGGCCGCCACGAATCTCCACGGCCGTTCCTGGGCCTTGGATATCCCGACCCGTGGCGTTGACAGAACCATTTCGGGTGGTTCTCCAGGCTCCAGACGGATGGACGACTTGGAATCGAACAGATAGGAGCCGTTGTGATCGGTGTTGATGCCCAGAGCCTCACATAGCTTGCCCGGTCCATTGGTCAGCTCATCACTGCGACGTCGTCGCGCTTGGGCAATTCCTACCCCTTCGATGATCTCGCCCCCTCGGATCAGGATCCCCCAGCCGGTCCCCACCGGCCCGGTGGCGGTGTTGGCACAGTTGTGAATCCCGTATGACCGGTAGACATAAAGTGTGCCCGGTCTCGCAAACATCGAGGCGTTCCGCTCGGTCCGGCCCCGATAGGCGTGAGATGCCGGATCGTCAGAGCCCTTGTATGCCTCCACCTCGGTGATCCGAATCCGAACCCTCCTGGCGTCGATCTCCGACACGAGATGCGCTCCAAGCAATCGTGGAGCTGCAAGTTCAGGAGGTCCGGCGAGGAGACTTGAAAGATCGTCGGTCATCACGCTCCACGAAGAACGGCACCCGTCTTCTGAGCTGCATCGATCATCGCCGCCCGTATGGGACCGGCATCATCATTGGTCAGGGTTCGGTCATTCGCTCGAAGCCGATATCGAATGGCGACCGCCTTCTTGTCACCTAGATCAGGGCTGACGAACTCATCAAACACGCGCTCGGTCTCAATCAGATCAGCACCGGCACTCCGCATGGCGGCCAACAGCTCTGAGACGTTCTGTGACGAGTCCACCAGAAACGAAAGGTCAAACTCGATGAAGGGAAACACCGAGGGAATCTTCACCTGCACCGGACTCACCGAGCTCACCAAGAGTGCGAGATCCAGTTCGGCCACGGCTGCCCGCTCGATGATTTCGAAGGCTCGACCGGAACGTGGACTGAGCTCGCCCACATGCCCCACGGGCACTCCCCCGATGAGGATCTCCGCAGTCCGTCCGGGGTGAAATCCGGGGGCGGAGGAAGGCCGAATCTCAACATCGCTCAGACCAAGGCTTCTGGCAACCCGACGCCACAACGCCAAGGAGACAGCCCCGTCTGCCTTGATAGACGACCCGTCCAATGTCTGAGTGCCGACGTCACCGACCACCGCCCACGCAACCCGGTCTGGTTGAGCAGGCAGCCTGGGGTCGTGCTCGTCTGGAGCGGAGGAGAAGACCTTCCCTATCTCGAACAACCCAACCGAGCCGGCACCGTGGCTGAGGTTGTAGCGAATAGCACCCAGCAGACCCGGCAGCATGGTCGGGCGAAGCTTGCTCTCCTCTTCCCGAAGAGGGTTCTTGACGGTGAGGAGCTCCGACTCCCCCAGTCTGGATCCGAGATGGGTCAGATCCTCCATACTGACGAAAGGGAGATTCACTGCCTGGTGGAGCCCGGCCCCGGTGAGGGTCATCTGGAGGATGCGCTGACGGTTCTGTTCGGGGGTGAGACCACCCGAAGGCCCCGAAGGCAGAGTCGCCTCGAAATTGTCGAACCCGTGAATCCTGGCCACTTCTTCGATCAGATCCGCCGGACGCGTCACATCCGGTCGATAGGTCGGAACCGTCACGACCATGGGGTCGGAATCCTCGACCCCCATCCCAAGACTCGTGAGGATCGATGACACCGAGTCAACCGTGAAACCTGAGCCAAGAAGCCGCTCGACGTCGAACAGTCGGAGGTCGACAACGGCTGGTGTCGTTGGCGTGCCGACCACATCGACAGCCCCGTCGAGGATCTCACCCCCCGTCAGAGCGGCGACCATGACGCTGGCGCGCTGATTGGCGATGTCAGCGAGATTGGGATCCACTCCGCGCTCGAAGCGAGTCGAAGCCTCTGATCGGAGGTCGTGGCGACGGGACATGTACATGATCGTCGGTGGGTCCCATGAGGCGGCCTCCATCAGAACCCTCTTGGTTGTCTGACCAACCTCACTTCGCGCTCCGCCCATCGTCCCCGACATCGAGGTCGGGCCGTCGTCGTCGTAGATGATCAGATCTTCCGGGGTGAGAGCCCTCTCCTCGTCGTCAAGGGTCACCAGGGTCTCCCCTACCGATGCCCGCCTGACGACCAAACGGGCACCCGCAATCGAGTCTGCGTCAAAGGCATGAAGAGGATGGCCCAACTCGAACATGACGTAGTTGGTGACATCCACAACGTTGGAGATCGAACGGACACCGATCTTGTGGAGACGGTGTCGGATTTTGAAAGGAGACGGGCCGACCGTGACGCCCGTGATCTCACGGGCCGTGAAACGTCTGCAGCCGACTGGATCGTCAACCTGGACTTCGATCTTCGTCGACCCTTGCACGGTGCTCATCTGTATCTCAGGCAAACGGTGCTCGATACCGAAATGGGCGGCGAGGTCTCGTGCCACACCGAGCATCGACATGGCGTCGGGTCGGTTCGGGGTGATCTCCAGATCGAACACCAGATCGGGAAGTTCGACAATGTCGGCAAATGGGATACCGATTTCTGGCTCTCCGTCGAGGACGAGGATGCCGGCGTGATCATCGCCGAGACCGAGTTCCCGCTCTGAGCAAATCATTCCGTTTGACTCAATGCCTCGGATGTTTCGCAGGCCGATCTCGAACTCGCCTGGAAGAACCGCTCCGGGTGCGGCGACCGGGACTATCGCCCCGGCCTCGAAGTTCCAGGCGCCGCAGATGATCTGGGTCGGCCCGCTGCCGGTGTCAACCTGACAGACCCGGATCTTCTCGGCGTCGGGATGCGCGGCGATTTCGAGTACCTTTCCGACGAGCACATCAGACCATTCGGGTCGAATCATCTCAACGCTCTCAACGGTGAGTCCGAGCATGTCAAAGGCATAGCTCAACTCCGCCACATCGGTTGTGGGGAGGTCTATGAACTCCTGGAGCCAGACGAGCGGAACCTTCATTAGTGAGCCCCTTCGAGGAAGGGCATCAGAACTGCTCCAGGAATCGAATGTCGTTGTCTATGAAGTGTTTGACGGTGTTTATCCCGTGGCGAACCATGGCAAGTCTCTCCACACCCACTCCGAAGGCGAACCCGGTCAGTTGGGCGGGGTCATATCCAACGGCTTCAAGCACATTGGGATCGACCATCCCGCATCCGAGCAACTCGACCCACCCCGACCCGCCGCAAACCCGACACCCTGGTTCACCTCCGTCACAGGCAAAACAGGAGACGTCCAGCTCGGCACTGGGCTCGGTGAAGGGAAAGAAATGAGGTCTCATCCGGACCGTCGACTGTGGCCCGAAGAACTCCCTGGCGAAGTGAAGCAGTGTCCCTTTGAGATCTCCGAACTTGATATCGGTGTCAACCGCGAGACCCTCGATCTGGTGAAACACGGGCAGGTGAGTGGCATCAACGGTGTCGGTTCGGTAAGTGCGGCCCGGCACCACGATGTACACCGGTGGGTCGTGTTTCTCCATCCATCGTGCCTGGACCGGCGACGTATGGGTTCGAAGCAAGACCTCGTCGTCGGGGTCGCCCCAATCGAGATACATAGTGTCGGACTCGAGACGAGATGGGTGGGTCAGCGGAGTATTGAGTGCGTCGAAGTTGTACCAGGCAAGCTCGGCCTCGGGGCCCACTGCTACCCGATATCCGAGCCCAACAAAAATGTCGACTACCTCGTCGATCGTCTGCTGGATGAGATGGAGCGAGCCCTTTGGAAAGGTCACCGACTCGAGAGTGACGTCAACCGACTCTTCGAGCAGTCGTCGTCCCTCTTCTTCATCCTCGAGTTTCGACCGGCGGGTGGCTAACAGCGCGCTGATCGTCTCTGTTGCCTGATTCAGCTTGGCCCCGACTTTCGGTCTGTCTGGGGGGTCGATCTTGCCCATGCCGCGACGGATCTTTCCAACCGGTGAGTCCTTGCCGAGGAGAGATGATTCGAGCAGCGTCAAGTCCCCCAGGGAGACCACGGCAGCGACTGCTGTGGGGGCTTGGGAGATCGCCTGGTCGAGTGTTGAGATCGGATCCACTACCGGCGGCAGGTTAGACCTGGTCTGGCATGGGACCCGATCGTTTGGAGAGCTCGTAGACGACTATGCCCGCGGCCACCGAAGCATTGAGGCTCTCTGTCGAGCCACTCATTGGAATTGTGACCCGCCAGATCGCTTTCGCCACGACCTCGTCTGGCAGCCCTGCCGCCTCCTCGCCCACGAGAACGGCAAGAGGCGACCCATCGATCTGATCAGGACCAATTCCTCCTTCGACCACCGTCGCCACCGTTTTCCAGGCCTCCAGGGGGTCGAGGTCGTCGATCCTCATCACGGTGGTGTGGAATTGTCCGCCGGCGCCCGCCCGGAGTGCCTTCGGGGCCCACGGATCGGCGGAGCCGACCGTGTATGCGTACGACCAGCAAAAAGCCGCTGCTGTTCGCAGAAGGGTTCCTACGTTTCCAGGATCGGACACGCCAACTGAAACCACCACGTTTCTCCCTGTGGGGAGAGAGTCCTCTGGTATGTCGATAACGGCGACGGGACCCCTCGGCGTATCGGTCCCCGCCATACGGCCAAGGGCCCGTTCGTCAACGAGCAAGAGCGCCAGACTGTGGTCCGCGCATAGAGAGGCGGTCGTGTCATCTGTCGGCAATGAGAAGACAGTGTCCACCATAACGCCGGCATGGAGGGCTTCGACAAGCAGATTGGGACCTTCGAGGATGGTTTGACGTCGCTCCTTGCGGTATCTGGCGCGATGAAGCCGGGCCGCCTCCACTACGAACTCGTTGCGGTGGTTGCGGACCGGCTCCATGGTGTGTCTCCGACCGGTGGTCAGCTCTGCTTTGACACCTCTACCAATTGGGCAAAGGCGTTGGGATCGCTGACGGCGATCTCGGCCAACATCTTGCGATCGACTTCGACATCGTGGGCCTTCAGTCCGGCGATGAACTGGCTGTAGGTAGAGCCGTTCAAACGGGCGGCCGCGTTGATCCTGGAGATCCAGAGCCTCCGAAACTCGCCCTTGCGAGCGCGACGATCGCGATATGCATCCTGCATTGCATGCATGACCTGCTCATTCGCCGTTCGATAGCGGCGACTGCGGGCGCCCTTGTATCCCTTGGCACGATCGAGAACCTTCTTGTGCGATTTCTTTGCGTATACCGCACGTCTTGCGCGAGTCATCTCCTACCCCCTCAACGACCAAGTTGCTTCTTGATGACCTTGGCGTCGCCGGGAGCCATCTCGACTTCTCCAGATCTGCGCCGATACGTCGACTTGCCTTTGGCAAGACGAAGATGGCCACGACCGGCTTGACGGCGCATGAGTTTGCCGGTGCCGGTCACTTTGATGCGTTTCTTGGCGCCGCTGTGTGTCTTCATCTTCGGCACGGCGTCCTCCTATTCTTCTTCCTGCTTTTCACTCTTCTTCACGGCTGGAGCCTTGATCCGCCGCATGGGTGCCAGCACCATCGTCATCGATCCGCCCTCCACTTTGGGAGGCTGCTCCACAGTTCCGAACTCAGCCAGGTCGGTCGCCAGTCGATCCATGAGGTCCTTCCCGAATGAGGGTCGCTCGTTTTCTCTGCCGCGGAATCTGATGGTCATCTTGACTTTGTCGTATTTCTGGAGAAATTCCTGAGCCTTGCGTCGGGTGATATCGAAATCGTGGTCACCTATCCGCACGCGCATGCGGAGCTCCTTTATCGTCGTGCGAGTCTGACTCTTTCGAGCTTCGCGCTGCTTGACGGACTGTTCGTACTTGTATCTTCCGTAGTCCATCAACCTGCAAACCGGGGGCTTCGCCGTGGGAGCCACCTCGACAAGGTCAAGGTCTAGTTGCTCCGCAAGCCATAATGCCTCATTGAGTTTCTTCACTCCGATCTGCTCTCCATCTGGTGCGACCACACGAACCTCTTTGGCTCGTATGCCACCATTCACGCGCAGCTCGCTGATGCCGATACCTCCTATAGGTAGCCAATAAAAAACAGCAGGCGAATACCTGCTGCACACACCGGTGGTCCCGGTTCTCTGGTGACCGCGGCTCGCGCGATTCGGGATTGCTCCCGAGGTCTGCGGCCGGGTGGGGAAGCAGCAGCTTCCGCTCTTGCCATATGTTGTCCCAAGGAGGATACCAGCGAATCGGACCGAGCCCACATTGTGCGACGGAGCGCCTCCACTCAGGGACTCCCCAGTCTGGCGATGGCGGTTGCGGTCAAGATCGCCGCGTCGACCGCTTCCACGCCTTTGTTGGCGTCGCCCTGATCGGATCGTCCCACGGCGTCGCCGTAGTCGTGGACGGCGAGAATGGCGTTTGTCACCGGCACTCCACTGTCGAGGGCAACCCTCGTGATTCCCGATGTCGACTCACGGACGACAATCTCATAGTGATCCGTGTCACCCTTCACAATCGTGCCGATAGCCACGACGGCGTTGCACCCCTGGTCAATGAGGGCCATGGCCGCCAGAGGAAGCTCGAGGGCTCCGGGCACACGCAGCACAGTGACCTCCGACACGCCCAGTTCTTCACAGCGTGACTCGGCGCCATCCAGGAGACGATCAGTGATTGTCTGGTTCCAGGACGCCACCGCCAACCCAATGTGGAGGCCGGCGCCGTCTGTCACCCCTTCGACGATCACTCCTCTTCGTCCCTCGCGAATTGGTGACCGAGTCGACTCACCTTGGTTTGGAGATATTTGCGGTTCTCGTCGTTGGCCTCCACCGACAGAGGGATTTGGGAGAGAATGGAGAGACCGTAACCCTCGATTCCGGCTCTCTTCGTCGGATTGTTGGTCATCAGGTGCATCGATCGGACGCCAAGGTCGTAGAGAATCTGGGCACCGACCCCATAGTCACGTGAATCAACTGGTAGCCCGAGATTCACATTGGCGTCCACGGTGTCGAGACCCTCATCCTGGAGCCGGTAAGCCGCCAGCTTGTGAAGCAGCCCGATGCCCCTCCCTTCATGGCCTCTGATGTAGAGAACGACCCCCCGTCCCTCTTCGGCTACCTGGTCCAGGGCTTGGTCCAGCTGCTGTCCGCAGTCACAACGAAGACTTCCGAACACATCTCCGGTCAAGCATTCGGAATGGACACGCGTGAGGACGGCCTCGCCGTCCCCTATCTCGCCCATGACCAGGGCCATGTGCTGACGGTCGTCGATCAACGAGCGATAGCCCACTGCGGTGAATGTTCCATGCTCCGTAGGAACCCGAGCTTCCACCACGCGCTCCACCAATTTCTCTGTCTCACGTCGATACGCGATCAGGTCAGCGATGCTCCCCATGGCAAGTTCGTGTTCTTTGGCGAAACGCTCGAGTTCGGGAAGCCGTGCCACAGTGCCGTCGTCGTTCATGATCTCCGCGAGGACCCCGGCCGGGTACTTCCCGGCAAGACGGGCAAGGTCTACTGCGGCCTCGGTGTGACCGGCGCGTTTCATCACACCGCCTGGCTCGTACCGCAGGGGGTACATGTGACCCGGTCGTGCCAGGTCTCCCGGCTTGGTATCAGGGTCGAGGACCGTCATGATGGTTCGGCAACGGTCGGCGGCCGAGATGCCAGTGGTGGTGCCCTCGGCGGCATCGATCGATACGGTGAAGGCGGTTCGGCGCACATCGGTGTTCTTGGCAACCATCATCGGGAGATCGAGTTCGTCGAGACGCTCACCGACAATGGGGAGACAGATGATGCCGCTGGTATATCGGAGCATCACGCCGATCTTGTCCGGCGTGGCATCTTCGGCGGCAAGGATGAGGTCGCCTTCGTTCTCACGGTCCTCGTCATCGACCATTACCACCATCTCCCCCAGGGAGATCGCCTCAATGATGTCTTTGATCGGTGTAAACGTCACTCTCTCGCTTTCAGCAGTCTCTCGACGTACTTGGCAATCACGTCGCTCTCCAGGTTTACGGTGTCACCGGGCTTGCGCAAACCGAGAGTTGTGACTTCCAAAGTGTGCGGGATCAGGGCAATGGAGAACGACCCCTCGGTCAGGGCGGCGACCGTCAGGCTCACGCCATCGACCGTGATCGAGCCTTTCTCGATGATGTACGGCATGAGAGCCGGTGGTGGCTCGATGGTCATCACCGTTCCCCTGTCGTCATGGGTGATAGCGGTGACAACACCCGCGCCGTCGACGTGACCTTGGACGATGTGGCCGTCGAATCGGCCGCTGGCACGCATTGGCATTTCCAGATTCACATTCTCGCCTGGCTCGACCTCGCTCAGGTTGGTCCGGTTCAAGGTCTCCCTGATCACGTCAACCGTGACACTTTCGCCCTCCACCTTCACGGCAGTCAGGCACACGCCGTTCACAGCGATTGAAGCTCCCACGCTCAACTCGACCAGACCCTTGCCAGACAGGACCAGTCTGCGCCCATCGGAGTGTTCGGTGACGTCTGAGACGGATCCGATTTGTTCCACGATTCCTGTGAACATTGCCTACTTCAGCTCGAAGTCGATTCGATAGTCGGGGCCAAGGCTACGCACTCCGGTCAACGACACAACTGCTGCGTCTTCGATGGTGTTGAACCCCCCGGCGAGTGGGCTGATTCCGCTGCCGCCACCAACCATTGCACCGATATACACCACCCCGCGATTGACAATGCCGGCTCGCCACCACTCCCCTGCCAGCCTTGCACCACCCTCGACCAGGACATCGAGGTGACCGAGGTCGGAGAGAACGCGGCACGCCGCCATCGGATCCGGTAGACCGTCAGCCCCTTCGACCTTCACCACCCGACCCGAAGGCACGCTGCGATCCGTGGTTGACAACACCAGCGGCTCTCTGTCCCAAATCCGTGCAGTCTCGGGAAGATCGCCGGTGCCGGCAACCACGACGGGTACAGGCTGAGAACCCTCATAGCCCTGAATGCGGACACTCAGCCGAGGATCATCAGTTCGCAGTGTCCCCGCTCCAACCACAACAGCATCTGCATTGGCGCGCAGACGATGGGCATCTGTGCGGGCCTCTTCGGATGTGATCCACTGCGATGTTCCATCGACCGCTGCGACCGCACCGTCCAGCGTCATGGCATATTTGAGGATCACGTTTGGCAGACCGGTCTCCCGGTGGTGGAAATAGCCAGGATCCAACTTCCGAACCTCGGCACTCAGAATCCCTTCGACCACTTCGATTCCCGCTCCACGCAAACGGGCGAACCCGGCCCCTGCGACTCGCGCATCAGGGTCGCCCGCCCCGACTACAACCCGGGAAATACCCGCTGCGATGACCGCTTCAACACATGGAGGAGTGCGTCCGTGGTGGGTGCAGGGCTCCAATGTGACGTACAAAGTGGATCCTGCGGCCGCAATGTCTGCAGCCGCCAGGGCAACCACCTCGGCGTGGTCCTCTCCTGGCCCGAGATGCGCACCCTCGCCAATGACCCGACCTGAGCTATCGACCACAACGGCGCCAACGCGTGGGTTGGGGTGGGTCTTGTGGGGTCGCGCCAGTTCGACGGCGCGTTGCATGTGGCGGTCGTCGACCACCTACGCCGTGCGGCGATCGATGCGGTATGTCGAGCCTTGCTGCTTTTTCGCGAACTCTTTCATTTCTACCGCTATCGCCGACGCCTCCCACTGTGTGCCGATCTCTCGCACTTCGGTAGACGCTACACCCAGGGATAGCGACACAACAGGAAAGGCGTAACGCTCACCACGGCGATCTATCACCTCGATGTAGCCGCGGAGAGCGTCTGCGGTGTCGTAGAGGTCCAGTATCCCGTCGTCGAATCGCTCGATGACTTCTTTGGCAAATGCCTCAGCCATCTCCGGGGAGATTATGGCCACGAAATCGTCTCCCCCGATGTGCCCGACGAAAGTGCCCTCCATCCCGAGACTTTCCGCAGCGTCGATGAAACTCGATGCGCAGAAGCGAATTACCTCGTCGCCGCGCATGAATCCGTAATGATCGTTGAAGGCCTTGAAGTTGTCGAGATCACCGTGCACCAGGGCAAACGCACGCCCTTCGCGGATGCAATCCTCGACCTCGGCTGTGATTCTGAAGTTTCCGGGAAGACCGGTGAGGGGTGACAAGTCCCGAGCTGCCTGAGTTCTTCGAAGGACGGCCCTTACTCTGGCTGCCAATTCCGTGATGTCGAACGGTTTGGTGATGTAATCATCGGCCCCCAGCTCGAGGCCACGCACACGGTCCTCGGGCAGTCCGCGGGCGGTCAGAAGGATGATCGGAATGTTGGCTGTCGCCGCCTGGCTGCGGAGACGATGCAAGGCCGTCAGCCCATCCATCCTCGGCATCATGATGTCGAGAACGATCACGTTTGGCGGAGTGGAAGTTGCCTTCTGTATCGCGTCCTCACCATCGACGGCAGTATCCACCTCGAAGCCGTCGAGCTCGAGGTTGATCTTGACCACCGTCAAGATGTCCGGGTCGTCGTCCGCTACCAGGACACGTTCGCTCATCTAACTCTCCACTGCCCTTCTCATCTCCTTTATCGCCGACGTGGGATCCTCTGCCCCGAATACGGCAGACCCCGCAACCAGCACGGTTGCTCCGGCCTCGGCGACCAGTCGTGCGTTCTCGGGTGTGATACCTCCATCGACCTGAATATCGGCTGCCAACCCGCGGTTCTCAACCCATTCTCTGGCGGCTTCGACCTTGGGGAGGACCTCGGGCATGAAAGACTGGCCGCCAAAGCCTGGCTCAACCGACATCACCACCACCAGATCACACAACTCGACAAATGGGGCGATTCCCTCAAAGGGAGTATTCGGATTGATGACCAGACCGAAGTCGAGCCCGATCTCTTTGACGCGCTGGGCCGGTCCGGTCGGATCGGGTATCGCCTCGATGTGCATCGACAAGAGGTCCACTCCTGCTCTGGCGAACTCCTCCAGATAGCTGTCGGGGTTGGTCGTCATCACATGACAGTCGAAGTAGAGTTCGGTGACTCCCCGGATGCTCTGGATGACCGGTATCCCGAAGGAGATGTTCGGGACGAAATGTCCGTCCATGACGTCGAGATGCAGCCAGTCGACGTGCTCTTCGATCTTCTTTATCTCAGACTCCAGTCGCCCGAAGTCTGCTGCAAGAAGTGACGGCGCAATCTTGATGCTCACTGAGGATGAATTGTACGAGCGTCGTCGACCCACCCGGTGTCACAGCTCACGGTTGCCCCCGGCTTCGAGGCTCAAGAGAAGACACCAGCCTCCAGGCGTCTACCTCTGACCCAGTCCTGCCCCGAGCGGGGCGTTTTGCCTGACGGCTGCAATGAGACCAACTCGACACCCCCGCCACCAACACCGAGCACAGGGACATAATCGACCACAACCCACGTGCCGCCGTCAGGCGTGTGATCGTGTGGGCGTGCCTTGAGGATCTTGTGTGCCTGGCCGTCTATCTCGATCGTGGCCGCCGGACTGGGCGCAAGAGCACGTACCCGGTTGACAAATTCGGTTGCCGAGGATGAGTTGGCCAACAGACGGTCGTCAGCTGAGATCTTGGTCGCATAGGTCGCCCCTTCGTCGCTCTGATCCACCGTCGCAACCGACCCGCTCATGTAGGCGGGTAGGACAGTGACGATGAGCCTCCCCCCGAGGTCAGCAAGCCGACCTGTGAGCTCTCCCCCATTCTCATCAGGACTGATATCCACGGCCTGAGCGGTCAGAACGGGCCCGGTGTCGAGACCCTCATCGATCTTGATCACGGTCACACCGGTCATCGTGTCTCCCGCCATGAGGGCTCGCTCAACGGGCGCCGCCCCGCGCCAGCGGGGCAGAAGCGAGAAGTGCAGATTGACAAACCCGGCCGATGGCAAGGCCAACACAGCAGAGTCGAGTATCCGACCGTAGGCCACGACCACCCCGACATCGAACTTCCCTGCGTTCTCGATGGCCGAGACCAACTCTGCGGATGTGGACGGCTGGGCACATCTCAGCTCCGAGTCCAGAGCGAACATCTTGACCGCCGGTGGCGTCGGCGTCCCCGAACGCCCCTTGGGACGATCCGGTTGGGTGATCACCAGACCCACATCGAACTCCCTGCTGAGCGTGGCAAGAGTCGGAACAGCGGCCTCGGGGGTCCCGAGAAAGACAATTCGGGTCATTCCGTTTCCAGCGCTTCGTCTCGCAACTCCTTCAGCGCGTGCTTGCGAACACGTTTGGGGAGTCGGTCGATCAGCATCAACCCGTCGAGATGATCGATCTCATGGAGAAGGACCCGGGCAACGATTCCGTCACCGGCGAGCTCGATCTCGTTGCCGTCGAGATCGAGAGCCTTGATGCGGGCAAACGCGGGTCGCGTGACAGGCCAGTACCTGTTGGGAACGGACAGGCAACCCTCCTCGAACTCCCACTCGCCGCTGGTCTCCACGACCTCCGGATTGATCATCACGCGTGGACCCAACTCGTCCTGGACATCAAAGACCGCCACACGACGCGGAATACCGATCTGGTTGGCTGCGAGCCCCACCCCCGGGGCGTTGTACATGGTCTCGATCATGTCCCGGACCAGTGTGTGCACGGTGGAATCGATGTCAATCACCCGTTTCGCCTCCATCCGGAGGACAGGGTCGCCATAGGTTCGAATCGGATAGGTAGCCATCGTTCAGTGGATCACGTGAGGGTCCCGGCGAGCCAGCGTAGAGATGTGAGAACGGTAATGGCGTGCACTAGAAATCAATCGGGTCCGCGTCTATTCGAACAGTGGCACCGGAGTCGCGCCATCTTCTCGCCAGCTGCCGCAAGCCCGGTCGGGCCTTCTCGAGGTCGCCCTGCACCAGCCAGCGTCGCCCTTCCTCGACCTCGATCGGCCCCATTACCGACGCGGCCGGCAGCCCTCTGAGCTCGAGGTCGAGTCCGTCCGGTAGTTCTCCTCGAACCTCGACTGCAATCATCTCGGTAGACGGCGGCAGACCTATTTTGGCGCGCTCGACGAGAACCCGTTCCAGATAAGGGATCGGATCACCTTTGCGCAATGTTTCCACAAGAGGGCCGGCAACGTCGAACGTTTGAACCATCATCCGATGCCCCGATCCGGGCTTGAGCGAATTGGCAAGTCTGGCGAGTTGGCGCAACGCCTCCTCCCCTGTCCGGTAACCGGCGCCCATCAGCATGCCATCCACGTTTGTGGCAATCGTCAGCGATACCGGGCTGAGCCCGGTGAGATCTCTTTCCGTTCCGACCGTCACCGGACTCGCCGTCGAGACTATGCCTGCCACTGGGGCGCCGAGGCGGGCATTGATCTCTCTCACGATCCGATCGATCATTCGGTGACTTCCGAAAACGAAGGAATCCTCTCCTGAGTCCACCATGGCCCGGATCGCGGCGATAACTCTGCTGGAGAGTTGTCCCGACCCCGGAGCCTCCTCCGAACGGTCGACTATCTCTACCAAAGGCCAGGCGCGGTTCCCCACCCGGGTCACCTCGGCACCCGCCGAGAGCACCTCCACGCTTGGCGTGGGGCCGAAGAAAGCCACCGCACAACCCTCGATGAGCGCACGTTTCCGGACCACCTCCCGGACATGGACAGTGGGTGTCTGACGGTCTTTCATGGCCCTCCTTCCCTCTTCGAGAACGACGAACATCGCCAGGGCGCCAACCGACCATGTCGAAACGCGGGGCGTGCCCACCACGATCCTTCCCGGAGACTGCGCGGACTCCCATCCTCGTGTGAGTTCGGCGTCACTCATCGAGGCGATCTCCACCAATGCCTCGCCGTAAATGGGGAGAGCTCGACGACAGATCCGACCCACCTCGGCAGCCGAGGCGGCGATGACCAGTGCCGAGCGTCCATCTTTCAGTATCGGAGCAAGTGAGTCCAGCCATTCAAGGTGTTGCCACCGTCCGAGCACAATACGCGAGGGTCTCCTCTCCCCGGCCGCGACGGCCACTGCCAGGTCGAGAATCGGGTGGTCTCGGGGATGAGCTCCCGGGTAGTCATGATTGACGAGGGGTATCAGTTTGGCAAGGTTGGGAGGTGTGGCCTTGCCCAACAGGACAGAGACCGGAGCCACATAGTGGTGAGCGGCCCACAGGAGAGTCCCCAGCAATTTGTCGTCGAAGACCGCAACCGCACCTGATACGCCGGCGATCTCCTTGAGTTTGCCTTCACGATTGGACGATGTCTCGACCACCCAGCCGCGCACACGTCTTCCGCTCAGTGGAACACGAACGATCGTTCCGACCTGAATTTCTGCGGCGAGATGGTCTGGAATGGAGTACCAGAAGCCGTCGTCGACGGCAAAGGTTGGAATGTCGGGTACGACACGGGCAGCGCTGTGCTTCAGAGGCCGGCCGCCATCCTGATGTCATCGACCCTGTCGAGTTTCTCCCATGAGAACTCGGATCTCCCGAAGTGCCCGTATGCCGATGTCGCGCTGAAGACAGGCTGGGTGAGACCGAGCGACGAGATGATGGAAGCAGGACGGAAGTCGTATACCTCCTCGACGATGCTCTCTATCTTCTCCGGATCGATCTTCTCGGTGCC
>JAZFTT010000190.1:0-5022 GCA_036446835.1 Acidimicrobiia bacterium | reverse complement strand
GCCGTCCCCGTGCTGGAAGAACTGGGGATCAGCCCTGAGGTCATCGACCTTCGGAGTCTCAAGCCTCTTGACTGGGCAACCATCGAGGCGTCTATTCAGAAAACGTCACGTGCCCTGATCGTTCATGAGGACAACGAGTTTGTTGGCTACGGAGCCGAGATCGCCGCCCAGATCGCCGACAAGACATTCGAGTGGCTCGATGCTCCTGTAAAACGTCTCGCCCTCCCCGACGTTCCGATCATGCCCTACGCCGGCTCCCTCGAACACAACCTCTATCTGACCCCCGAGAGCATCGTCGAGAAGGCCCAGGAGTTGGCCAAGTACTGAGTCGCTCACCGTGGGTATCACCTTCATCCCCCCGCCTAGACCAAGACACCCAAGCGAAATGTGGGGGAGTCCTCAGATGACCTCTGCTATCTCGTCTCGGACGATTGCGGCGCCATCTACAAGAGCAGTCATTTTGGCCTGGGCGACTGGCCTCGACAGAGGGACCATTCCACAGTTGGTACACGGGTAGACCTTCTCAGGCGCAACATGCTCCAAGACTGCGCGGATGGTCTCTGCGACCTGCTCAGGTGTTTCCACCGTGTCGGTAGCAACGTCGATCACTCCGGCCAACACATCCTTACCGCCCAGCATGTCCAGAAGTTCGAGAGGAACATTGGAGTTGGCGATTTCTATCGATATCTGGTCGATGGACGACTCAGCCAACACCGGGAAGGTTGCCTCGTACTGACGCCACTCCTCTCCGAGACTTCGCTTCCACTCGATGTTCGCCCTGATGCCGTATCCGTAACAGATGTGGACGGCCGTAGTGACACTCAGTCCCTCAGCCGCCCGCTCCAGGGCTTCAATGCCCCACCCAGCCACATCATCGAGAAAGACGTTGAAAGCCGGCTCATCGAATTGGATCAGGTCCACCCCGGCCATCTCGAGTTCCTTGGCCTCCTCGTTGAGGACCCCAGCAAACACCATGGCCAGCTGCTCACGATCGCCGTAGAAGTCGTCGGCGAGGGTGTCTGACATGGTCATCGGACCGGGCAACTGGTATTTGATGGGCTGTTCGGTCAGCGATCTCAAGAACTTGGCGTCTTCCACATAGACACCCCGGCTGCGGGACACCGGACCGACCACTCTCGGCACAGACGCCTCATAACGCTGCCTGATGGTGACATCGGCACGATTGTCCGAGTCGACGCCGTCAAGGCCTTCGATGAACGTCGTGACGAAGTGCTGTCTCGTTTGCTCGCCGTCCGTGATGACATCCAGTCCCGCTGCCTGCTGGTCGGCCACTGCGAGACGGACAGCGTCTCGTCTCGCCTCATCCAGCAAGTCGCCCTCGGCCAGCCAGTCGGCCCAGATCTCGTCAGGCGTGCTGAGCCATCGTGGCTTGGGAAGACTCCCGGCAATTGTTGTGGAGAGAAGAGAAGTCATTGTGTTGCAGTTGACCGCGGGGTTGGGACGATGCTCCGAGAGTAACCCGACCCTGGTGGCTGCTGGTGAGCGGTACACGGGGACCGGCGTCCGAACACCTCGTCCAGCAAGCTGCGGTCTTCCAAGTACCAAACCATTATCTTCGAACAAGACATAAAGACACCTGGAAAAGAGGAGCAACCAATGGC
This sequence comes from Acidimicrobiia bacterium, assembly GCA_036446835.1. GTDB lineage: Bacteria > Actinomycetota > Acidimicrobiia > Spongiisociales > ZC4RG35 > SZUA-217. Next base: position 3,400 of record JAZFTT010000190.1, on the reverse strand, counting down.
GGCTTACCTGATGGCAGACGTACTACCCGAAGACATCGAGGCTTACAGAGCGAGTGGATATCTCGAAGCCGCGGTGGCGACTGCCAAGGCCTTCGGTGGGGTCTACAGGGCTCGCGGCGGCGAGACGATTGTGCTGGAGGGCGATTGGGAGCCCGAGCGAATGGTGATCATCGAGTTCCCTTCCATGGACCAACTTCTTGCCTGGTATTCCAGTCCCGGATATCAGGAATGGGCGCCGGTTCGCCAGGGCTTTGCTCCGAACTCGAAATTGGTGGCTCTGGAAGGTACTCCATAAGCCTCCCGAGGCCCCAGGTCAGCGGCGTGTCGCAGGGTCATGACCTACGGCCAGATACCGCGCTGTTCCGTCGCCCGCCGGCAGCGCCGCACGGCGACCACATGAGCAGCGGTCCGCAGGGTCGGACGCGGCAAAGGCGGGGCGTCAGGTTGCACCTCGGACCACGCTCTCTGAAAGTTGTCGAGCCCCTCGAGGAGTCGAATCCGGGTCGCGACCATCGCGTCGGTGGCTTGGAGCATCGTGGTGCGGAGACGGCCAACCACCTCGGCCTCGCTCCAATGCTCGTTGGCCAGGTTCTGGACCCACTCAAAGTAGGAGACCACCACCCCGCCGGCAGCGCTGAGTATGTCCGGCACAACCGGGATGCCCCGATCGCCGAGGATGTCGTCCGCTTCAGGCGTGATCGGCCCGTTGGCCGCCTCGATTACGACCTTCGCTTCGACTTGTTGGGCGTTCGCAGTGGTGATCTGAGTCTGCATCGCTGCGGGAATCAAGACGTCACAGGGAACCTCGAGCACTTCTCTGTGATGGAGCGGTTTGGTGCCGGGCATCTCGATCACCGATCCGGTCCCGTCTTTGTGAATCTCTACCTGTGCCAACTCCAGACCGTCTGGGTCGTGGATCCCACCCCGGCTGTCACTGACAGCAATGACTCGTGCACCTGCCTTCTCGACGATTCGAGCGGCGTTGCGGCCGACGTTCCCGAACCCCTGAATGGCCACCCTCATGTCCGATAGGCCCTCCTGGCTCCCGAGCGCTCCAATGGAGAGGAGATGCTCCAACACGTAGACCATGCCCTGGGCGGTAGCGGTCTCCCGTCCTTCCGAGCCTCCGAGGTCGAGCGGCTTGCCGGTGACCACCGGGAGGCTGTTCTGACCGGGATGCATCATTGAATAGGTGTCGTAGACCCAGGCCATCGTTTGCGAATCGGTGTACAGGTCTGGTGCGGGAATGTCGGTATGCGGTCCGAGATTGTCTCCGAGGGTTGCGATGTACCGTCGTGTTATCCGCTGCTTCTCGGACTCCGAAAGTGCCTTGGGGTCGCAGGCCACCCCGCCCTTTGCGCCACCAAAGGGAATGTCGGTGAGGGCGCACTTCCAGGTCATCCACGTGGCAAGGGCCTTGACCTCATTCTCGTCGACGTCGGGATGAAAGCGGAAGCCCCCTTTGCCGGGACCGCGCACGTTGTCGTGGAGTACCCGATAGCCCTCGAAGTTGTGCACGAAGCCGTCGTCGAGGACCACCGGCAATGTCAGCTTGATGATTCGCTCCGGCTCGAAAAGCATCCCGGCCATCCCTCGCCAGCCTTCGAGGGGGTGGACAAAAGGAACCGCTCGATCAAACTGGCGGCGTGCAATATGGAAGAGATCGAGATCTTCGGTGGATGTGCGCATGAGACTCCTCTTCAGTGTGACTCATATCTTTTTGGCATTGCTTCTCCGGCGATAGCGGGCGTTGGGCCCTTTTTCCAGGTCGAAAGGCCTGCCTCATGACGCGAACTGTCCTGGGCGCTATGCGGCCGTCCACGCATCAGAACCAAGCTGACTGGGAGGACCCTCCACACAGGATCGACTTGAAAGTGCGGCATCAATAATCCGGCTGGCGCTTCGCATCGCGGGTGTCCAAGTTCAGTAGTCGAATGCTGTCAGCGGTCCGTTCTGGTTGATCACGAGGACGGGTTGAGAGTCCCAACTCTCGGGCGTGCCACCCATGCCCGGTGCGTCGATAGGCATTCCCGGGACTGCGATGCCCACCACCGGCGGGCGAGTGTTGATGAGGGTACGAATGGCGCTTGCAGGCACGTGCCCTTCGACCACATAGCCTTCAACCACGGCCGTATGGCATGCACTTGCTTCGATCGGAACTCCCAGGCCCTTCTTGTAGCCGGCAAGTTCATAGTCTTCTGTGCTCGCTACCTCGGCTCCGTTGTTCTCCAGGTACCCGACCCAGTCCGTGCAGCACCCTCAGCCGGGGGCCTCGTGCACGTCAATGGCGACACCTTCCAGGACACCCGAGGAGGCGTCGGTCGGGGCCTGTGCTGATGAAGCGCAGCCGGTGCCGAGCACGACGCCGACCACCAAGATCAGCCCCATAAGAAAGTGACCAGAAGTGGTCTCAGACACGCGTTACAGCCGTGGGCACAGGTGACATGCTGTCAGGCCTATCCCACCCGATCTAGAGGATCAAGTCCCTATCCGATGTGCCGTTGGTACTAGGCCAGCAAACCCTGCCGCAAGGGGATGAGGACCCTGTCCAAGTTCAGGTGGGCCCACACACGGCAGGTCCTGGCAAAACTTTGCGGTGGGTGCCGCTATTTCCGCGATGAATCGACGGTATTCCCGCCGAGAAACTCGATGAGGAGGTCGACCACCAATTGGGTATCCGGTTCCATGGCCAATGAAGCGATACCGTCGTCTGCGGTTTCACACGGAATGGTCGTTCCTCGTCGAAGTTCGATCAGGCTGCGGACGAAGTCGAGATCCATCTCAGGGTGACCCTGGATGCCGAGCATGGAGGACCCCACGGTCATCGCCCAAACCGGACAGTGTTCGTTCCAGCCGATGATCTTCCCACCCTCCGGCAACCTCTCAATCTGGTCTTGATGACTGTTGATGAGACGGAACGAATCAACACCATCCGGCACGAAGCCCAGACCGTCGGCCAGTTGAACCGTCTTGACGCCAACCCCCCAACCTCTTTCCGCCTTGACGACCGTGCCGCCGAGTGACTTGGCGAGAAGCTGGTGGCCGAAACAGACGCCGACAAGAGGGACGCCGACTGCCGCTGTCTTGCGTATGAACTCCTCCAGGCGGCGGATCCAATTGAATTCGTCATTCACCGAGTGTCGTGACCCCGTAATGAGCCAGGCATCGCATTCGGTAGGACTCAACGGAATCTCGCCGTTGACCGCGTCGTAGACAACCAGTTCCACCTCGGGGTGACCGGCCAGCAACCTCCGAAACATAACGTCGTAGTCGCCTGAGACCCCCACCAGATCGGGCGAGACATGGTCGCAGACCAGAAGTCCGACCCTCATGTCGAAGTCGGTTGGCGATGGTTTCACTCGGGCGTCACGTATGCGACGGTGATCCCACCGTCGACCAC
>JAZFTT010000189.1:0-5062 GCA_036446835.1 Acidimicrobiia bacterium | reverse complement strand
AGCATGTAATTACACGGTTGTGAGGAGACCCTGAATGCAGAGCAAGCTCATCGAAGCCCTTGCCATTGGTGAGCTTTCCTGGCAGGACTACGCCAACTGCCGTGGCGCCGACGCCGATCTCTTCTTCCCCGAGCGGGGAGCCTCAACACGGAAAGCCAAGGCGATCTGTGGTGCCTGCGAGGTCAAGGCCGATTGCCTCGACTACGCGATTGACATGGGTGAGAAGTTCGGTATTTGGGGCGGTTTGAGTGAGCGGGAACGACGCCGGGTGCGTCGCGAACGAGCCGTCCGTCGGGCCAGCTAGGACACCAGGAAGGCCCTACAAATAAAGTCCGGAGGAGTCGTCCTTCTCGCCTTGAGGCGGAGCCGTGAGGGCACGCTTCTGCATCTCCTGAAACTGGTTCTGGGCAGCCATCTGTTGGCTCCAAAGCGACGCCTGGATTCCGTGGAACAAACCTTCGAGCCACCCGATCAACTGTGCTTGAGCAACCCGTAGCTCGGATTCCGACACGTTTTGGGTGTTCAGGGGAATCATTATCTCGTTGAACTCATCCTCGAGCTCAGGCGAGAGGACCTCGCGTAGCGCCTCCACCGATTTGGCATGCACCGTCGCCAAACGCTCACGGCCGCCCTCGTCGAGTGGGGCCTGACGGGCTTCGTCGAGCATGGCGCGGGTCATTGAGGCGATGCGAATCAGTTTGGTTGGCTGACTGACCGCCGGAACTTCCTCGGTGTCGTCTGTCTCGGCATCGGACTCTTTCACTGAGTCTGGCTTGAGGACTTCTTCCATTGCTTCCAGCATATAGCCATTCTCACTGTCGAGAAATGCTCGCCGGCTTCGCTGTCGGATGCCAGCCTTGAGACGATGCGAAGCGTCGTGATCTTCACCATCACCTACACGGTGGCCCTTTTCGTCTACGGCCGGGCGGTGGAGAGTCCGCTCACCAATCTCTATACCGGGATCAACATTGGTCTGTTCATGCTGTTCGCCATGCTTCAAAGATGGGCGCAGTGGCCGGTGCACGCGCTCTGGGCGGTGTCGCTTGTCGGGTTGGGCAACATGGCCGGCGGTGTTTTGTTGGTCAACGGTGTTCCTCTTTACACAGCGGCTCTGATCGGAAACCTTCGCTACGACAAGATCTTTCACGTCCTTGCGGCTGTGGCGTTGACGATCGTTGCCTGGGAGGCGATGAAACGGTGGGCGGGTGACGGCTATCACCGCGGTGGTCTGTTGCTGTACACCTGGCTGGTTGTCATGGGGGGAGGAGCAGTTGTCGAGATTGCCGAGCTGATCGGCTCGACTCTGAGCAATGTCAGCGTCGGCGACTATGGCAACAACGCCCTCGATCTGGTGGCCAACGCCCTGGGAGCCACGGTGGGCATCGTCCTGGTCTGGTGGTACGAACACGGCCAGGACACTCACGCCAACACCCGGTTCCGCAACCCCCTTTAAATCGACCCACCTTCTGTCGTAATATCATCTCGAGTGACGATGAGGACGACAGATGGCTGAGGAGTACCCCCCAATACTCGACGCGGCGCAAGTGGCGGAACTACTGGGAATGAACGTGCAGATGGTCCGGCGTTATGCAAGGGAAGGGAGGTTGCCCGCCTACAAGCTTCCCGGTGGCCGCACCTTCAAGTTCTTTCGGGACGAGATCTACGAGTTCGTCCGTTCTCATCCAGTGATCGCCGTGGAAGACGGGGTCAGTGAAGCACAGTCGATCGAATAACTGCCAGAATCATCGTGTTCGGAACGTAGATTTGCCGGCCGTCCACGTCGCGGACTTCAACATGATCCACAGCGACCACCGCGATCGCTCCGATCACGATCTCTCCACCGGGGAGAGCAAGTCGAACAGCCGTCTCCTCTGCCGAGTATTCGTGGAGCAACACCCTGAACGATTCGGCTCTGCCCACCTTCGAATCGTCCGGCGAGTTCGAGGGAAGGATCGACCACGTGGCGACGTCGAGTCTGACGTCAGCGGTCTGGTCGGCTCTGTCGATAGTGGCGTAGTCGACGCCGGCAGCTGCGAGAAGCCCGCTGAAGCTGTGACCGCCGAACTCGACGGATACCCGTCCACCGCGGTGGGCGAGATCCTTGACCACGTCCGCCAGCTCGAGCCTACGCCGACGGAGGAGGTCGGTCAGTCGCTCGTCTTCGGCTGCTTCCTCAGCCAACTCGCGCCCAACGCCTTGGCGAAGCTCAGCCGCCAGATGGGGGTCAGGATCGGAATCCGAGTTCATGTCTTTTCGCGCTCTCGACCTCGAGTGATGTACACAAGATAGGTTGCCAGAAACGTGACAAATGCCCCCTCTAGAGTACCGAGGGAAGCGGGCACCTCACAACCGGCGCGCCGGCCAGTCAAACGACGGCTATCGCCATCCCACTTTCTCATCGCCCTTGTGGTTGTTCTGGCCTTTGCTCTCAATTTCCTTGCACTACAAGATCGGTCGGCAACCACGCTGGTCGCTGTGGCGGATCGTCCGATCACAGCAGGTTCAGCCTTCTCTATCGACAGTGTTCGCCTGGTTCCGGTGCCGGCAGGGTTTGAAGGAATCGAGTCGCTGGTTCAACAGGCTCGCCTCTCCGAATTCGAGGGTTGGGTTGTCGAACGATCGATTCCTGAAGGTGGACTGCTCGACCAGTCGGCGCTCGTTGAGCCAGGGGCGCCATCGGGACTTCGGTCCATGAGTCTTCCGATAGCGGTCGCCCATGCGGCCGGTGGCACGATTGTTGCCGGCGATCGTGTCGATGTGATCTCTGTTCTGGACGGCTCGGCAACCTACGTGGCCACCGACATCGAGGTGATCGGCAGCTCGGCGTTGGATGGCGGGTCTTTTGGAAGCATTGGTGACTATCACATCATCGTGGCGGTCGACGCCAGCCAGGCCCTGGATCTCGCCGGGGCGCTCGAGTCGGGCTCGTTAGAGATCATTCGCTCGACGGGTGCCCCAAGAATCGAGGCCGGGAGTAGTGGAGAATGACCCCTGATATCGCTCTCGCTGCTTCAGCGAGAGAATGGCCCGATCGATTGCATCGTCATCTGCTCGAGCATGGCGGTGGGAGGGTCGTGGCTCGGGTCATGGGTCCGGAGCAGACCGTCGAGGCCACCTTTGACGCCATTCTCATCGATGACGTCTGTTCGTTTCTGACACCCCGACTGGTATCGGCCGTCAAGAAGTCCGGCTCCGAGGTCGTGGGCGTCTTCTCCCCGGCCGACGGTTCCGACGCGAAACGGCGACTTCTGGAATGCGGCATCAGCGATGTAATAGAAACTGACGCTGCACCGGAGGAATATCTGGAAAAGGTGATGGCCGTATTGGCACATCGACTTCCGGTTTCAGTGGAGAAACCGGCCCCGTCGGTTGGTTGGTCGATTGCTGTCACCGGCGCTTCAGATGGAGTGGGCGTAACCGAAGTGGCTGTGGCCCTGGCGCGCGGAATCTCCAACAAACTGAAGGTTGCCCTCGTCGATGTCGATCCAACCTGGCCCAGCGTCGCCCAGCGCTTGGATCTTCCTCTGCATCCCAACATCCGGACAGCTCTTGACATCGTCGCCCATGGGTCTGGTGACCTCGAAGCAGCATCTCACCTTTTAGGCGAGATGACCGTCGTTGGTGGAGTGGCCGATCAGGGATCAGGCTCCCCACTTGCCCAATCAGAGGTGGTGATGCTGTTTGATGCCCTCTCTGAGTCGGTTGATGTGCTTGTTGCGGATCTCGGTCCGCTTCAGCATTCGGTAAGAGGGGTCCTTCGGGGGTTCGATGCGATCGCGTTGGTGGGCACAGGGGACCCGGTTGGAATTACCCGTCTTCTGCATAGCGCCGGGCGAGCGATGGAGCAGGTCCCAGCGGAAACCGTCGTTCTCGTCGCAAACAAGACGTTCCCGCGACGGTATTACGAGTCCGAGATCAGGCGGGAACTGCAATCGTCGTTCCCCGATGTGCCACTTGTCGTGTTGCCGTTCGATCAGCGACTGAGCGCGTCGATTTGGGAAGGTCGGCTGTCGCCGCGCGGGCCGTTTGCCAGATCCGTGGATCGGATGGCTTCACTGATCATCGAGAGGTTGGACCCTTGACCGTTGATGCTTACGAGGAGCTCCGCCGAGAAGTATTAGCTCGCATCGATGGGACGGGTATCGACCCTCAGAGTCAGATGGAGGAGGTTCGCGAGCTGCTGGAGATGGCGGTTGACGACTATCAGCGTAGAGCACACCTGGGAGACGGCAGATCATTGGCAGACCCGCGGGCGACAGTCAATCGTTTGGTCCAGTCGGTCACCGGACGTGGACCCCTGAGCCGTCTTCTGGATCGTCCGGATGTGGAAGAGATCTTCATCGAGGGCGACACCGTCACCTATCTGGAGGCGGGTGGTGTGCTTCGCAGTGCTGACTTGCCGGCCACCGAGGCGGAGAACCGTCAAACCGTCGATCAGTTGATCTCCACCTCCGATCGGCGACTCGATGCGTCGAATCCGATTGCTCAGGCTCGCGTGCTCGACGGCTCCGCTCGGTTAACAGCTGTAATACCCCCGGTCGGTGACCAACTATCCGCGACTATCCGCAAGTACGCCCTCCGCCGGCAGACTCTCGACGCGCTTGTGGCTCTGGGCTCTCTGACGCCTGCGGCGGCCGCCTTTCTCGAGGCGGCGATGAGGGCATCGGCTTCGGTAATCATCTCTGGACCCCCCGGCTCTGGCAAGACGTCGTTCCTGTCGGCGCTGATCGCGGCGGTTCCGGCTGATCACTGCATTCGGTCGTGCGAGGAAGTCCGTGAACTCCATGTGCCTCTTGTCCACGGTTCGTATTACGAGTCCCGTCCGCCTTCCCTCGATGGCTCGGGAGAGATCAGTCTCCGGGATCTGGTGAAAGTGATCCTGGCGATGCGGCCCGACCTGATCGTTGTGGGTGAAGTAAGGGGCGCTGAGGCCTTCGAGCTGACCCGCGCGGTGAACGCCGGCTGTGGCATGGCCTGCACCATCCATGCCAACTCGGCCAGCGATGCTCTCGATGCCCTGGTCAACGCGGCGCTGATGGCCGGTGAGAACGTACCCGAGCGA
>JAZFTT010000188.1:0-4880 GCA_036446835.1 Acidimicrobiia bacterium | reverse complement strand
TACCACGTGATGCTGGGCTATTGGAACGATTCTGAGAAGACGGCCGAGGCCATTGATGCCGATGGGTGGATGCACTCGGGCGACCTCGCCACCATGGACGACGACGGCTACGTCAACATCGTCGGTCGGATAAAGGATATGATAATCCCTGGCGGCGAGAACATCTATCCCCGCGAGATCGAGGAGTTCCTTTACTCCCACCCTGCTATCGCCGACGCCCAGGTCATAGGGGTTCCCGACGAGAGGTACGGCGAGGAGATCATGGCCTGGGTTCAGCTTGCCCCCGGCGCAGAGCTAACTGAGGACGAGTTGAAGGACTTCTGCAGGGACAGAATCGCCCGCTTCAAGACTCCCCGATACGTCAGGTTCGTGAGCGAATTCCCGATGACGGTCACCGGCAAGGTTCGCAAGGTCGAGATGCGCGACAAATCGATCGCCGAACTCGGCCTCGACGGAACCCCGGCCACGGCCTGAGCACGGGCGCGGTGTGCAATGTTGCCGGTTTCGGCTCGCTGACTGGTACGCCATCGGATCGTCGAATCGGAGCCGCCAGTGTTTGCATCGATCGGGATATGTCTGAAAACTCCGAAGGGGCTCCTTTCGGTGCGGACGGTGAGGGTCATGCCCGTCTCAACTTCGCCACATCCCCATCGATCCTCACCGAGATCGTCGAACGGATCGGCGCAGCGCTGTATCGATCGTAGACCCGCTCAGGCCCGGTCGTGACGTCCCAATATTCGATCGATTGCCTCGAGACGCCGCCTGATCTCGCTCTCCTCGCCATGATCTCCCGGTCTGAAGATCACCCGGGGCTCGACTCCGTCGGGAAAGTACTGCTGGGCGACGACTCCCTTTGGGTCACTGTGTGGATAGACGTAGTCCTCGCCGTGCCCGAGGACACGGGCGCCCTGATACCCCGTGGAGCGAAGAGGAAGCGGGACGCTCGGCGTTGGCCCGTTCTGCACCAGCTCCTTGCCTGCCTGGATTGCAAGACCGACCGAGTTGGACTTCGGAGCGGTCGCGAGATAGATCGTGGCGTGGGTGAGGTGATAGGTCGCCTCCGGAAGCCCGACGTATGCCAGGGCTTGTGAGGCGGCCACGGCCACCTGAAGGGCACTCGAATCGGCAAGCCCGATGTCCTCCGAAGCCAAGATCACGAGTCTCCGAACGATGAACTCTGGGTCTTCGCCTCCCTCCAGCATGAGGAAGAGCCAGTAGAGGGCTGCGTCGGGGTCGGAGCCTCGTACCGACTTGATGAACGCGGAGATCACGTCGTAGTGAGAGTCCCCGGTCTTGTCGTATCTGACGATTCTGCGCTGTAACGCTTCGGCAACGTCGGCTTCGGATATCTCGGATCTGTTCTCGGCTGCGGCGAGAAGGGCAGCGACTTCGAGCGCGTTCAGTGACTGCCGCGCGTCGCCACCGGTTCGGGTCGCCAACTCGACGGCTACATCCGGCGAAAGCTCGAGGTCCATTGCTCCGAGTCCCCGATCGTCATCTCGCAATGCAGATTCCAGGAGCGGAGTCAGATCATCGGGAAGAAGTGACTCGAGACGGAAAAGTGTCACCCGGCTCATCAGAGGACCGTTGATCTCGAAGAAGGGGTTCTCGGTGGTGGCTCCGATCAGGGTCAGGGTTCCGTCTTCCACACCTGGCAGGAGAGCATCCTGTTGGTTCTTCGCGAACCGGTGAATCTCGTCGAGAAAGAGCACCGTTCTCCGCTCGTCGGTAGCCAGCCTTCTCTTGGCGTCGGCCAGCACCTGGCGAATGTCCTTCACACCGGCGGATGTGGCGGAAAGGGTGGTGAATTCGGCGTCCGCTTGTGCAGCTACCAGACGGGCGAGAGTTGTCTTGCCGGTACCGGGGGGACCCCAGAGCAGCATTGACACGGGGCGACCTGACTCCGCTATTCGTCTGAAGGCGGAGCCTGGAGAGAGGAGGTCAACTTGTCCGACCACCTCGTCAAGAGATCGCGGGCGCATGCGTGTCGCCAACCGCGCCGAGGAGAACGCCAGGTCGTCGGCTCTTGCGGAGAAGAGGTCGCTCATGGACGACAGACGCTACCCAGTCCTGTGCTTAGAGTGCTCCCGGTGACCATCACCGTTATGCCTGAACCCGCAGTCCGCCTGGTCCGCAGGTACTACGTGTATGGCGGCATCTACACCCTGGCCGCATCGATCATCTGGGGTGTCAACACCTTGTTCCTGCTTGACGCAGGATTGTCCATATCGGAGGTGTTCATCGCCAACGCTGCGTGGGCGGCGGGGACGATGATCTTCGAGATTCCCACTGGTGTAGTCGCCGACACCTTGGGACGTCGGATCTCGTTCCTTCTGTCACTGGTGGTCCTGGCGGTCACCACCTTCTTGTATGTCGGTCTGGCTCAGGTGGGGGGTGGGTTGGTCGCGTTTGCAGCGGTGTCGGTGCTGATCGGTTTGGGTTTCACCTTCTATTCCGGAGCGATGGAGGCCTGGCTCGTCGACGGGCTTCGGTTCCATGGATACGACGGTGAGTTGGATCAGGTGTTCAGCCGCGGGCATATGATCAGCGGTGCAGCGATGCTGTTGGGCACAGTCGGTGGCGGCCTGCTCGGTCAGATCGATCTCGCTCTCCCCTTCCTGGTGAGGTCGGGACTCCTTCTGGTACTGCTGGTGTTGGCGTTCATCGGAATGCATGACCTTGGTTTCGAGCCACGTCGTGTCCCCTTACGGCAGATCCCCGCAGAGGCCGCCAAGATCGGGCGCGCCGGGATCCGGTTCGGCTGGCACCATCGCTCACTGCGACTGCTGATGCTTGCAACCGCGGTTCAGATGGGTGTCTTCGCCTGGGCCTGGTACGCGTGGCAGCCATATTTCCTCGAATTGCTCGGCCAAGACCTCGTATGGGTGGCAGGAGTGGTGGCTGCCCTGCTTGCCATCTCCATGATGCTGGGGAACTGGATCGTCGGGATAGTCACCCGGTGGTGTGGGCGCCGGACCACGCTGTTCCTCTGGGCAGGCGGCGTTTTCTCCGTCGCCCTGATCGGTGTCGGTGTTGTCGATTCCTTCGTTCCAGCGGTGGCGTTGCTCTTCTTGGGTGGTGTTGCCCTTGGTGTTCAGATGCCGGTTCGCCAAGCGTTCGTGCACAATGTCGTGCCGTCCGAGCAACGGGCGACGGTCGTGTCGTTCGACTCGATGATCTCGGGTGGCGGCAGTGTCGTGGGTCAGACAGGTCTCGGCGCCTTCTCCGATCGACAGGGATTCTCCGCCGGATACGTGGTTGGTGGTCTGATAACACTTCTAGCTTTGCCAATACTGGGATTGGTTCGCCGCCAACGCGACGACTCAGATTTCTTCGAAGGCTCCAGACCGGAATTCGCCTCTGCGGCCCCGGGTGTGCCGGTCGTTTCCGGGGTGGATGGTCGGGTGACCGTGGACAACACTTGAGGCGACATCTCATCCCGGGGATTTGACCTTCCAGGTGAACTGGAAGGTGTATAAAGGTGGGAGGTCCTCTCCAGGAGGTAATACATGCGAGCTCTCGTTGATGCATCAGCCCTAAACGACGGTCGCCGTGGTGCCGGCGATATTCTCGATGGGCGTTATGCCCGCGGTGAGATCGAACGCGACGAGTATCTGCAGCGCAAGAACGATCTCGAGAAATGACAGATCATCCTCGGATCGCGAAGCCACGTCTCTTGGCTGCCGTGTTGATGCTGGTGGTCACAGCGTGTGGTGACGGAGCCGGAGACGAGATCACCGAGCTGGACGCGGCATTGGTCGCCGAGGGCGCCGGGCTCTACGAGGCCTTCTGCGCCGAATGTCACGGAAGCGACCTACGCGGAACGGACCTGGGCCCTTCTCACCTGTCGATCGTCTACGAGCCGGGTCATCATGGAGACGGCGCGTTTCAGATCGCGGTTCTGATCGGTGCCACCCCCCATCACTGGGACTTTGGACCGATGCCGCCGGTCGAAGGGCTCAGCGAGGATGATGTGGAGGCGATCATCGCCTTCGTTCGCCAGAGCCAGCGTGAGGAGGGGTTCGAGTCCTATCCACCATGATATGTGGATTTTCCGAACCTCACACGGATTTGCAGATCGGGTTTGGCCAGTTCTGAAAAGCGACTGATGAAGCTGTCGCCGGCGGGGTGACCGTTCGTTTCGAACACCACACCATGCACATTCTGAGGGGGGGCATCGAGCGAACAATCGCCAATCGCATGTGTGCCAAAGCAGACCAACACAACGTCTCCTGTTGGTTGGATGAGGGACCGATCCAGACTTGGCCCTGCTTCTGACACGTCGATCACCCACGCGCCGGTCGAGATGTCATGGAGGACCGCGCCATGAAGGTTGGGGCTGGCTGACGGGTGGGGATTGACCGATGTCTTCATGGTCGTTCTCAGGTGCCTTGGTTACGAGGTCTGCCGGATCAGCCATGCCGCAGAGCATTGGCTGATCCAGCACATCATGTCTCGGCGTTATCCAGAAACCGAGAGGATATCCGCCGTCATTGTGGGGGCGTGGGTGCTGCATATGAATTTGTAGTGGCCCAGCTGATCGGCGGTGAACGTCACCAGTTTCTCCTGTCCACGGCTCATGTCGAAACTATTGACAACAGTCGAACCGTCGGGACCGACCACCGTCATTGCGTGATGGTCTCCGTTGATACCAAAGAGCCTGAAGGTCACCTCGTCGCCCTGAACCACTGTCATTGCGGCAGGGGAGAACATGTATGTGGCGACTTGCCACTTGTCCGGATTGTCCGCGTCGTATTCGCCGGGTGCCTTGTACCCGTAGCCTGACGACAGCGTGCTGGGATCCGGCTCGGGGGCCGGGATGCCGTCGGTTGCACCTTTGATTTCGATCAATTCGACATCGAATGTCACGTCGCTTGGGG
>JAZFTT010000187.1:0-4062 GCA_036446835.1 Acidimicrobiia bacterium | reverse complement strand
TCAGGCCGAAGTCCTCCAACTCCTCGATGAGGACCTCACCAACATCGAGATTGCCGACCGGCTCTTCGTTTCACCACGAACGGTCGAGAACCACGTTTCGGCCGTGTTGATGAAGCTGGACTCGTCCACAAGGGAGCAAGCCGTGTCCCGGGCCCGCGACGAGGGATTACTCCTAACCCACGCCTAGGCCTGGCCTCCCGATCGGTTGAGCAGTTTTCTCAATGTCGGCCTTGAGTTTTTCAGCGCCGTCTAGGTAGTGCTTCGAATCTGCGCTGAGATCTAGGTGGTGTTTGGTCGTCATATGGGTAGTCGACCCCGATGACCGAAGCTGACGTTCCCCATACCTTCGAAATGTGACCGGCCAACGAACACAAGGAGGAGCCTGATGTCACTTTTCAGCACAATCGCACATGACGGTGCAACTCCAGCGAGAGGTTACTCGCCCAAAGCAATCGGGATGATGGCCGCGGGACTCACCCTCGCAGTCGCCCTCGGATTCATCGTCGCCAACAACCGGACTACGACAGAATCGCCCGCCGCTGCGGTCGCGCCAGCTACTGGCCTGACCCAGGATGCGTTCATCCAGTTGAACACCACAGACCTGGACAATCTGGCACCAGCAGCTTCGACGGCTGTGGTCGAATCCCAGGCTGTGAATGATTCGTTCATCCAGTTGAACACCGCAGACCTGGACAATCTGGCACCAGCAGCTTCGGTGGTTGCTGTTGATCCGTTCATACACATCAACGTCAATTCCTACGACGGTCTGGTCCCTGCGATCGTGACCGAGTCCCAGGCTGTCATCGACTCCAACTTCCTGTACTGGAACACGGAGACCCTGGAGAACCTGGTTCCTGCGGTTTCGGCCGATGCCCAGACCTCCAGCAATACCAGCGAAGAGTTCTTGAACTTGAACATCGTTTCACTCGAGTACCCGGCTGTCCGATACACCGAGAGGCCAAACGCTCCTCGCTAGGACAGCCAACAGATGTGGGCGCGGGGTCAAATAGGGACCCCGGCTCCTCCATAACGAATAAGCCGCCTTCGGGCGGCTTATTCGTGGGTCAGATCTAGGTGTTCTCCCACCAAAATATGGGGGTCCCTCCCCGATGACGCCCGGAATGCCTCTCCATACCTTCGAGCGTGACAGGCGAACAACAAGAGGAGGTGCCTATGTCACTGTTCATGGACGTCCACAGCATCGAGGGTGGGGTTTCCGCTGAAGATGTTGCTGGGGCCCATATGGCGGATCTGGAAACCCAAGGCAAGTACGGGGTGAGCTATCTCCGGTACTGGGTCGACGAGAGCGCAGGAAAGATCTTCTGTCTGGTCGAAGCCGACACCGCCGAAGATGCCACCACCGTCCATCGCGAGGCCCACGGTCTGGTCGCGGATGAAATCTACCCGGTCAGCGAACACAGCTGATCTGGCAGACGAAAGGGAGAAACAAATGAAGACACGAAGAATGATCATGATTCTGACCGTGGTAGCGATGGTGATGGGAGCAATAGCTCCGGCGTCGGCAGCAGAGGTTGGCATCAGTTCCGCCGACCTGGTTCTCAAGGGATACGACTGCAGCGTCAATAACTTCCCCGCTGGAGCGGGCGTGCACTGTGCCCGAACCTCGATCCTCGACTTTCTGGGCGCCGCGGAAGCCGGGACAACTCTCCATGTCAAGAAGGCCAGGAGTTGACCACCCAGATCACTCCGACCGCCAACGCGAAGGCACCCGATCCGTACATGAGCCTGGTCACCCACTCCGAGCCGCTGCGACGGACCATCACTCCGAGGCCATAGGCGAAAGTGCTCATGCCCACCACGGACGCCACCAGAAACGCCGCAAGGTAGATGACGGCCTGGGTGATTGGCAGCGCCAGAGCCGGCAGAACCCCAAACAGATACCCGGTGCCGGCCATCCCATGAAGAACACCAACACCCAAAGCGGCGTGATGATGGGTCCGATCGTCGGGTTCATGGGGGTGGAGATGCTGATGAGATGTCTCACCGTGTGTGTGGGGGTGATCGTGAATCTCGACCTGACCGGCTCGATAGATGGCCCAGAAGCCCACTCCGATCAGGAGAAACCCGACAAGAAACTCTGCCCACGTCGACCAGACATCGATATCGACAAGACTTCTCAAGAGGAGCGCCAAGCCTCCGACGACAGCCACTCCGATGCCATGCCCTAGCCCCCAAAACCCGCCAATTCGACCGGCTCGAGATGGGTCTCGCAAAGCGATGGGAGCAAGTGCAGCGAGATGGTCAATCCCCGAGAGCACATGGAGGATGCCGGCTGCGAGTCCGGTAACGAGTGGAATCATCGACCGGCACCGTAGTTACCGCGGGAACCATCCAAGCTATTGGATCATCTAACCCGACATGAGAGGGAAGACACTGGGATTGCTCACCGCTAGTGCGCTGGCAGTCTCGGCGTGCGGTGGAGGGGGAGGCACAGGAGCGGAGGTGCCTGCCGATTCCGACGCGCCTGTTGTTCAAGTCCACTCCGAAGGAGGGTTTCTTCCGGTGGAGGTTTCACTCGGCAGGGGGCCCAGATACACCCTTCTCGCCGATGGGCGACTCATTCACGAGGGCCCCATGATTGCGATATACCCGGGACCACTTCTTCCCAACTACCTGGTTAGCCAGATCCACGAAGACCAGATGAACACCGTGCTCGAACTGGTCGACAAGATCGGTCTTCCCGGGATGGAGAACGAGGTCGAAGACAGCGCAGCCTCATTCATCGCCGATGCCTCCACCGAGGTCGTCACCTATTGGGACACGGAGGGCCAGCACATATATTCGGTCTACGCCCTCGGTATCGAGCCAGACTCATCCAACCCTTCGACCGCAGCCTTTACCGAGCTTCTGGTGGTGCTGGGCCAACTCGCCGCGGGAGAGGCGGTCCCCTATGAGCCCGAGCGGGTGCAAGTGATCGCCGGCTTTGGATTCATCGACCCGGAGTTCGCCGACGTTCGCAATTGGCCACTGGACAACATCGACTTCTCCGACTGGGAAACCTTGCCCAATGGATGGATGTGCGCCACCTACGGGCCGGAGGTACTTGACGCTTTTGCCGACGCCACCCAAACGACACAGTGGACCCATCCTGATCCGATGATGGACGCCCCGGCGTTCACTCTCCTGGTCCGGCCACTTCATCCGGGCGAACCAGACTGCCCTAACCCCTAAAACACGTTTTGTGAAGATCTACGCGGCTTATGGCCGCGCGAATCTTCACAAAACGAAGGGAGATCAGGTGGAGACCACCGGAACATGGGTCATCGCTTCGGTGATGCGATCTTGGGGGTGCTCGTAGTCAACCAGCTCACCATTGAAGAACGCCTGGTAGGCGGCCATGTCGAAGTGACCGTGGCCACTCAGGTTGAAAAGGATCACCTTCTCCTCGCCCGACTCCTTGGCCTTCTCGGCTTCCGTCATCGCTGACGCCACCGCATGTGTCGGCTCGGGGCCGGGGATGATTCCCTCCGCCTTGGCGAACTTGACCGCACTGGTGAAGGTCTCGGTCTGATGCAGGGCCTCTGACTCGATAATCCCCAACTCCTGGAGATGGGAGACCAACGGTGCCATCCCGTGATAGCGGAGTCCACCTGCATGGATCGGATCCGGAATGAACGGATGACCCAGGGTGTGCATCTTGACGAGAGGCGTCATCTGACCGGTGTCCCCGAAGTCGAACTGATAGCTGCCCCGTGTCAGGGAGGGAGCAGCCGCCGGCTCGACAGCACGGATCACCGGATCCATTCTCCCGGCCAGCTTCTCACGGACAAACGGGAAGACAAGACCCGAGAAGTTGGAGCCACCACCGGCACATCCGATGATCACGTCGGGAGTCTCATCGACCATTGCCAATTGCTTGAGGGCCTCCTCACCAATGATCGTCTGATGCAGCAACACGAAGTCGAGCACCGAGCCCAACGAGTATTTGACGTCTTCGTTGGTCGCGGCGACCTCAACTGCCTCCGAGATGGCAATCCCGAGGCTGCCAGGGGTATCCGGGTCCGCTTCGAGAACCGAGCGGCCATATTGAGTCTTGTCCGA
>JAZFTT010000186.1:0-3853 GCA_036446835.1 Acidimicrobiia bacterium | reverse complement strand
CCCGAAGCCAGCCGGGTGACCTTCACCCCATGCGGTTTGAACTCGCGGGCGATGTACATGGCCGTGGCGTCACCCTCGATAGTCGGGTTGGTCGCCACGATCACCTCTTCGATCCCCTCGGGCTCGAGTCGAGCCATCAGTTCGTCAAATCGAAGTTGGCTGGGACCGATGCCATTGATCGGGGAAAGGGAACCGCCCAGAACGTGATATCGACCCCGATACTCCTGGGTGCGCTCCAAGACAATGATGTCCTGCGGCCGCTCGACGACACACACGATGCTGAAATCGCGCCGTTGGTCGCGACAGATCGAGCAGAACTCCCCCGCGGCAACGTTGAAGCAGCGGCCGCAAGTCTTGACCTGGTCACGCATGTCGGTGATGGCGACGGCCAGGCGAACCGCGTCGGCCTCCTCGA
Source organism: Acidimicrobiia bacterium (assembly GCA_036446835.1). GTDB lineage: Bacteria > Actinomycetota > Acidimicrobiia > Spongiisociales > ZC4RG35 > SZUA-217. The sequence goes on along the minus strand of JAZFTT010000186.1, from coordinate 3,438 downwards.
CGGACAGCAGATGGAAGGCGAGACGTTGCGCCGACTTAGCCCCGATTCCGGGGAGACGGTTCAGCTCATCGATGAGACGCTGGACTGGTCCTTCAAACATCAACCAAGCAGACCACCGAGATCAAGACCGCCTGCCAAGCCACCTAGCTGACTGCTGGCGGCCTCGACGGCTGCCTCCATCGCCTGTCGCACCGCGGCGACAACGAGATCCTCGAGCATCTCGACATCGTCGACGTCGACGACGTCGGGAGAGATTTTGATCTCGACCAACTCTGGGCCACCGGTTACCACGGCGGTGACCATCCCACCGCCGGCAGAACCTTCGAAGTGGCGCTCGGCCAGCTCTGCCTGAGCCTTGGCCAACTGCTCTTGCATCTGTTGCGCCTGCTGCATTATCTGACGCATGTCGGGTTGCTGATTCATGTTCAGCAGAGTACTCCCGGCCGGTGACATGTCTCGCTGCCTACTCGTCAACGACCTCGGCGCCCAGCTCAGCAGCCAGAAGAGCCGTGGGGTCGGTCTCGACAGCGGGGCGCTCCTCGAGCTGGCTCATGTCGATGCTGGTTTCGGGGTCGACGCCGGCTGACTGACCTGTCTTCGACCTGAACCTGACCCGGACGGGTGATCCGAAAAGGTCGCTCGCCTTGGTAGCCACGATCTTGGAAACCGCGTCGTCCTGCTCCAGGGCCGATAAGTGGAAATCGTGGGCGACCTCGAGCACGATGATATTGCCCTCGACGCCGGCTGGAACAGCCTCCCGGAAGAACGCCCAGCGTCTTGCTCCGAGGACGTCGCGAAGACCACCGAACAACCCAGGCCATATCTTCTGGAGTTGCTCGAAGGTTATGTCGATGCCTGGTGCTTCTGGCTCGTTGACCGAACCGTCATCGGAAACCAAAGGGGCTGCCGCTTCAGCAAGTTCCTTTCTAGCCCCTGTCTCCTTCTTCACAGAGCTGGGCGCTGGCTTCTCGACTGATGCAGGTGCAGGCGCGGAAACCTCAACCGGAGTCGAGGCCCGGCCAGATGTGGGCACTTCGGCCGGTTTCCCGATCCGTCGCTCCAGCCGGTCCATCCTGGCAATGAGAGATTCGGGATCGCTGGCGGTTTCAGGACGGGTCAGCTTGATCAGGGCCAATTCCGTCATGAGCCGCTCCTCCCGACCTTCACGGATTCTCACCAGGGCCTCGCCGAGAAGGTCGACGCCTCTGAGAACATCCCCTGCCGGAATCAGCTCCGCCGCCTTCTTCCACGACTCATAAACCTCGGGAGGCTCGTCGGATATCTCGGCAAGGTTCGGCGCGTAGTGGGCAAGGAAGACTCCTCTGAAGAAACCGACACACTCAGCGACGAAACGCCGTAGATCCACACCGTCGGCAGAAAGCTCAGCGACCAGCTCCAGCGCAGCTTTGGCATCCTGACCGGCAACTGCATTGGCGAGACGCAGGAAGACTTCCGAATCAGCCAGGCCGAGGGCCCTGCGAACCCCGGCCATATCGACCGTCCCCGCACCGAGGGCGGATACCTGTTCTAGAAGGGACAGGGAGTCCCGGACCGACCCCTTTGCATGTCTGGCGATGCCAACGAGGGCAGGCGGGTCCGTCTGGTAGCCCTCGCGGTCGGCAATGGCTGAGAGATACCCGGCAAGCTCCTCGACCTGGATTGGATGGAAGTCGAATCGCTGGGTGCGGGACCGGATGGTGTCGAGCAATTTGTAGGGCTCGGTCGTGGCCAGAACGAAGTGGACGTGGTCCGGAGGTTCCTCCAGAGTCTTGAGGAGGGCGTTCCCCGCGGCCTTGGAGAGCATGTGGGCCTCATCCAGGATGAACACGCGCTTCGAGGTTGCTGCCGAGGCAACAGTGGCAACGCTCACCTTGATATCGCGAATGTCGTCGACCGAGTTGTGAGACGCTGCGTCAAGCTCGAGGACGTCGAGGGACGTCCCCTGGGTTATTGCTTCGCAACTCCCGCATTCGTTGCACGGCGACCCGTCGGCGTGTCTGTTCTCACAATTGAGAGCCTTGGCCAGAATCCGGGCCGTTGAAGTCTTCCCGGTGCCGCGCGGGCCGGTGAATAGATAGGCGTGGGCGACACGGCCATCGGCTATCTCACGCGTCAGAGTTGTGGTGATATGGGCCTGGCCGATGACGTCGTCAAAGGTCTGCGGCCGATACTTGCGGTAGAGAGCCTGGTACTCCAAGACATCGCCACCGTACAGGCCTGGAGGGACCGATTCACCACCCAAATCCCTTTTGTGAAGATCTGCGCGGGTATAGGCCGCGTGGATCTTCACAAACGATTCACTTACTGGTGGTTTCCGTCGATACTTCCACCCGTGACCCAGCCACTCATCGAAGGCCCCGCCGTCGAGCACGTCCAATCTCCACCTGCCGTCTGGGCTCGCGGTCTGGTCAGGAAGTTTGGAAAGACGGTCGCCGTCGACAACGTCAATCTCTCCATCCAGCGCGGGGAGTTCTACGGTCTGCTCGGCCAGAATGGCGCCGGAAAGACGACAACCATCAAGGTCATCGTTGGCCTCCTCCGTCCCAATGCCGGGACGGTTGGAGTCGGTGAGTTCGACACATGGAAGAGCCCGATCGAGGTCAAGTCGAGAATCGGGGTTCTTCCCGAGGAGTTCAATCTCTATGAGCGTCTGACCGGGGCCGAGCTTCTCGACTTCACGGCCGCCATGCACGGTTTGACCAAAGAGGAAGCGAGGAGCCGGAGAACCGAGCTCCTCTCGTTGCTCGACCTCACGTCGGCGGGTTCGAAGCTCATCGGTGACTACTCGAGAGGCATGAGAAAGAAGGTCGCCCTCGGAGCGGCCATAATCCATCGACCTCCCGTCCTCTTCCTCGACGAGCCTTTCGAGGGTGTCGACGCTGTCTCCGCCAGACTGATTCGCAACCTGCTGCGCCAGGCCGCCGCGGGCGGCACAACAATCATCTTCTCCTCTCACGAGATGCATCTGGTCGAAAAATTGTGCACCCGAATAGGGATCATGGTCGAGGGTCGGCTCACAATCGAGGAGACTCCCGAGGGTCTCTGCCGGATGACCGGCAAGGACAACATCGAGGATGCCTTCATCGCGGCAGTTGGCGGCGACGAAACGGATGACTCCACGTGGTACGCCAGTTCGTAGGCCTGAAGGCGCGCCTCACCTGGAACGGGGTTCGCCACGATGTCCAGAGACGCTTTGGGTTTCCAATCGCAACCATCCTTCTCGGTTGGCTGTCGTTATGGCTGGCACGACTTCACTTCGACGCAGCCGAGGGTCTCGCCTCCACCAACATTGCAGCCCTCAATCAGTATCTGGGGTGGGCAGCCCTCTTCTTCTTTCTCGCCTGGATCACATTGCCGGTGATCATCTTTCCTCTCGACGAGAACCTCGACCCCCAGCAGTTGGCCGTGTTGCCAATAGGCGGGACACAGATGGTCAAA
>JAZFTT010000185.1:0-5436 GCA_036446835.1 Acidimicrobiia bacterium | reverse complement strand
GATCCCCAACTCGTCCAGGACGTCGAGGATGAACCGGGCCATGTCCTCGGTCTCCTCGAGGTTCATGCCCGCGACCGGTTCGTCGAGGAGCAGCAGCTCCGGATCCATCGCCAGGGCGCGTCCCAATTCAACCCGCTTCTGGATGCCATAGGGAAGCAAGCCGACCGGATACTTCCTCCATTGTTCGATCTCGAGGAAGTCGATGATGTCCTCGACGATCCCCCGGTTTTCGATCTCCTCGGTCTTGGCCTTGCCCCACCAGACCGACCCGGCCAGCCAGCCGGCCTCCATCCGCACGTGGCGGCCGGTGAGAATGTTCTCGACCACTGTCATGTGTGGATAAAGAGCGATGTTCTGGAACGTGCGGGCAACTCCCAATTCGGCTGTCTTGTTGGGCTTGAGATCCATCAGAGACTCGCCCTTCCACAAGATATCGCCCTCCTGAGGCTTGTAGACCTGGTTGATCGAGTTGAAAAGTGAGGTCTTGCCGGAGCCGTTGGGACCGATGATCGCGAAGAGCTCACCATCGTCGACGTGGAAGGAGACACCGTCGATGGCCTTGACACCCTTGAAGGCGAGATGCACGTCCTTGACGTCGAGCAGGTGGTCATAGTCCTTGGGTCCGGACCTATCGACTCTGCGTTTGAGCAGTCGGCCACTCACGACAGCCACCTCTTGCGACGCTTGTAGTGCTTCACGTCGCGGAACGACTTCTGCTCGCCGGTGGCGTGAAGACCGAGGTAGAACTCCTTGACATCCTCGTCCTTGAGCAGTCTTGCGGGGTCGCCGTCCATGACAATCTTCCCGTTTTCCATGATGTAACCGTGGTCGGCGATCGTCAGCGCCATATTGGCATTCTGCTCGATCAACAGGACTGAGACACCCTGAGTGTTGATGTCGACGATCACGTCGCGGACCTCCTGCACCAGCAGCGGCGCCAGCCCGAGAGAGGGCTCGTCGAGGATGAGCAGCTTCGGGTCCTGCATCAGGGCCCGGCCGATGGCGAGCATCTGTTGTTCGCCACCCGAGAGGTATCCAGCAGTAGATGTCTTCCGCTCGGCAAGTCTTGGAAACATGGTCATCACCCGGTCATATGAGGCTTTGACCTTGAAAGCGTTCCTGTTGACGTAGGCCCCGGCCCTTAGATTGTCGTCGACTGTCAGTTCGGCGAACACGCGTCTGCCTTCCATCACCTGGGAGATACCGAGCCGCACTCGCTTCGAAGGGTCCTCTTCGGTGATGTTCACGCCTTCGAGGTGGATTTCGCCCTTGGTGATATCGCCCTCATGGATGTCGAGAAGCCCGGTGATGGCACGAAGCGTGGTGGTCTTGCCGGCACCGTTGGCACCGAGTAGGGCGACGATCTTGCCGTCGGGAACCTCGATGGATATGCCGCGCAACACCAGAACGACGTCGTTGTAGACGACTTCGAGATTCTCGACGGCTAGCACAAACTGTCTCTCATGGGATCTGGGTTGTGAATGGGCCCGCTCCCACTCACAACGCACAACTCACGTCGAGTCTGTGGAGTGGCCCGAAGGCCACTCCACAGGACTATCCGCTACTTATCCGAATGCGTCGAAGCAGGTCTCATCGAACTGGAACGCAGCAGCGATATCGCTGGTGTAAGCCGGATCGAGAATCTCCACTCCGGAGCCACCGGCCTCCAGATCGGTGATACTGGGCTTCACGATGATCGCGGTTCGCCCGACGATGTCGTTGGGCTCACCGACGAAGCTCTGGTCAGGCCACAGGCCATTCCAGGACATCGACTCGAGGCTCTTGGCGGCTGCCAGGACACCGGCCCGGGTCAGGTCGCCATTTTCGTAGGCGTCGTTGAGGATCCTCTCTATCAGCAGCGCCTCGCCAATACCTTCGAGGTAGTAGTCGAAGGCGGCGATATCCGGATCGGCTGCTTTGAGCATCTCGATCGCGGCTTTGGTGCCCGGGTTGTCCGCATTCCAAGGCGAGTAGGGCAGCCCAAAGATCCAGTCGCGCACGACAGCGTCACGGATCGCCGAATCCGGACCAATGAACGACGGAACCCAGGCCACGGCCGCGCCGGACCAGACTGCAACCACGCCTGCAGCGAGAGATTGCCCGTAGATACCGGCGTATGCGCCGGGCGAGGTCGTCACCCAGACGATATCGGCCGGATTACTGACAATACCGGTCACAACCTCTGCGAGGGTGGCCTCATCGGCGGCATTGATCTTGGCCTCGCCGTCATAGACGACTGTAAGCCCGAGAGCCTCAGCAGCAATCTTGGCGCCTTGCGCCGAATCCTGGCCGTAGTCACCAGCGTTGGAGGCAATGGCGATAGTCGAAAAGTCGGGATTCTGCGCCATGATGAAGCCGAGAACGTTCATCGACTCCAGACAGTAAGGCTCTCCATGGGGCACGATGTTCGCGTTGATGGCCGGATCGCTCCATCCTGAGTACCAGGTGAGAGGGATGGCGAACATGTTGTCCTCTGCCAGCTGATCTTTGATTGCCACGGTGTGCGGCGACCCCGTCGAATGGCCGATTGTGACGACCTTGTCGCGGAGCTCCTCGTACAGTTGGACATGAGTATCCACGGTGTAGACGGTGTCACGCACCTCGAGTTTGATTTCGAGACCGTGAATACCGCCCGCCGCATTGATGGCATCGACCTGGAACTGATAACCGGCGACTACCGGCTTGACGAGGGCCGAGAACACCCCAGTCAGGTCGGAAAGGAGGCCGACCGTGATAGTGCCGGCTTCGAGGTCGACACCGACGTCGGTGAGGATCATCTCTCCTTCGGCCTCCGTGGTGTCAGGAGTTTCGGCCTCCGTCGTGTCAGGAGTTTCGGCCTCCGTCGTGGCGGGAGCAGCGGCCTCCGTCGTGTCGGCGCTGTCATCGCCGCCACATGCGGCCAAGACAAGACCCAACGCCAGGACGATCGCGACCCATTTGTACTTCGTTTTCATAGTCTTCCTTCCTCCTCTGTTACAGAGACCTGGGGTCTCTTTTGTCGGACCGTTCAATATGTGAACGGCCAACCCTTCCAATAGTTGCGGATCCTGATCCATATACCGAAAAGACCCAGTGGCTCGAAGATCAGGAACCCGATTATCAGCAAACCGTAGACGACCTGATTGAGCTGGAACACCGATAAGCCCGGACCGGTGCCGGGAAGCGTGTTGATCAAGCCGAAGTCTGTTGCGTCGGTGGCGACGAAGATGTCGAGAACACGGGCCAAGAAACTGTCGCCGGCGATCACCACGTCCTGCATCCAGAAGGTGGCGTCCTGAACGATCCGAGGCAGCAACGTGACGAAGGCGGAGCCGAGGACTACTCCGGCCACTGTCCCCGCACCACCGATGAGCACGATGGCGATGAACTGAACGGACAGGAACAGATCCCACCTGGAAGGGATGACGGACCCCACAAACGAGGCGAGGAGAGCACCGGAGACGCCTGCATAGAACGATGAGATTCCAAAAGCCCTCAGTTTGTAGCCGACCTCGTCCACCCCCATGATCTCGGCGGCGACGTCCCGGTCCCGAATCGATTGGAAGGCCCGGCCCACTCTGGTCCGCTGCAAGTTCTTGGCCAACAGCATGAACAACAGAGCGGCCGCAAGGAGAAAGTAGAACGTCTTGGCCTCTGATGTCAGCAGGATCCCGAACCACGCTCCGTCGGAGGCGAAGTCGATCAGTGGCACCTCCTCTTTCCAGAGACGAAACTCCAATGGGGGGAATGTCCGTCCCACCTCGGCGCCACCGGTGACCGAGATCCAGTTTCGGAACACGTAATCGCCCACGAACACCAAACCCAGCGTGACGAAGGCGAGGTAAAGGCCCCGAACGCGAACGGCGGCAGGACCGAACGCGACTCCGATCCCGGCCGCCACGATCCCGGCTGCTGGGAGCCAGATCCACATCGGAAGCCCGAAGCCGAGACGCAGACCCTCCGGGTCTCCACCCAGCGCTGCCGCCACGTATGCCCCCACACCCATGAAGAAGGCGTGTCCCAGCGACACCTGCCCGGCGACTCCGAGAAGGATGTTCAAGCCCAGCGCGCCGATAACGAATATGGCCACGGTGCTGAGCAGACGGAGCCAGTCGCTCTTCGCCAGAAAACCGATTCCGGGCACAACACCAAACGGGACCAGCACCAACGTGATCAAGAAGAGTCCCACCATGACCTTCTTGGTCATGGTGTTGAGAATGGCCTGATCGGCCTCGTAGCGCGTGTGGAGGAGTGGTCGGCCTCTCATTCAGGGCCTCCTGTGGAGGGAGAGTTCGTCATACCCGTCGGACCTGTTCGGTTCCGAAGAGGCCATACGGCCTGATCAGGAGTACAAGCAACATGACGATGTACGGCACTACCCCGCCGAAACCGGTGCCAAGCCATTCAAAGGTGAGATAGGTGCTCGACGCCGACTCGGCAAACCCGATCGCAAAGCCGCCGACGATGGCTCCGAGGATCGAGTCGAGGCCCCCGAGGATGATGGCCGGGAAGGCCCTGAAAGCGAAGAAGGCGGTGAATTGATCGACCCCACTGGGACGCCGGGGAAACAGCGAGATGAAGAGGCCTCCGATGGCGGCCAATACGGCTCCGATGGCCCAGGCGGTGGCAAAGATCCGACCGACGCTGATTCCCTGAGCTCTAGCTACTTCCTGGTCCCAAGCCGTGGCCTTCATGGCGATTCCCGTACGGGACCGGAAGAACATGGCCACGGCGACGACAAGGATCACGGTAACAGTCACCTGGAACACCGTGGTCCAGGGAACTCTTACCGAGCACAATTCGATCAGATCTGCATCGCCTATGAATCCTCCGTCTTCACAGCCCAGTCCAACGATCTTGAGACCGAATGGGTCGCCCATAGGCCGGGGGGTCAGACCGATGAAGTCGTTGGTGATCGTCCGAACGATGATGTCGATTCCCAAAGTAACGATCGCAAGCGCGAACAACGCCTCACCCACCATGGGGCGGAGGAACATTCGCTCCAGAGCCATACCGATCAGGGCTGCTACCACAAGGGCGAAGACCACTGAAAGGCTCCACTGGAGCCATTCCGGGGACCCCTCCATCCAGCGGCCTGGCACATTGATGATCGTGGCAAAGGAGGCGATAAGGAAGGCCCCCATCGCCGAAATGGCTCCGTGGGCAAAGTTGAGGACCTGAGTCGCCTTGAAGATGATGACAAACCCCAGGGCCAGAACTGCATAGATTGCTCCCAGACTGATCGCGTTGACGACCATCCTCCCGAATTCCGATGGCGCCACCGTTGACTCCTGAGCAAGGATCAGAAGACCGGGAGTCACGACCCGTACATGTCCTCGATCAGGTCGCCAAACATCGAGTCCATGGCGGCCCGTTTCAGCTTCTGGGTGGCGGTCAGCTCACCGTCCTCATGGTCCAACTCCTTGGGGATCATCCGAAACTTCTTGATCTGCTCCG
>JAZFTT010000184.1:0-3393 GCA_036446835.1 Acidimicrobiia bacterium | reverse complement strand
GCCCGCTGGGTACGACGTTCCGAGGAGTTGGGTCTGGCCGAGAAGAGCATCTGACAGCCGATTGAGATGGCACAGTTTCGCTCAGAGCGGAATGTTGAGCTTGTTGCAGAGGACCGGCTGTTCCTCAGGCCTCCTCACGGGCCTACCGCCGGTTCGGCATTTTCGAGGAACCAGTCGCAGGCCAGCGCAGCCACCTCTTCCAACGCGCCGGGCTCCTCGAACAAGTGAGTGGCGCCGGGTACGACCACAAGACGCGCCTCGCATCGAAGCTTGTCTAGGGCCTGTCTGTTGAGTTCCTCCACCACCTCGTCACGGCTTCCGACGATGAGGAGGGTGCGGGCCCGCACCTCGGAGAGACGTGCTCCGGCCAGATCGGGTCGACCGCCTCTGGAGACGACCGTGGCTATAGGTGCCGTCGGCTCGGCGGCGGCCCAGAGCGCGGCAGCAGCGCCAGTGCTGGCACCGAAATACGAGATCGGGACATCCAGAGCCTCGGGCATAGAGCGCAACCAGTTGGTGACCTTGGAAAGACGCTCCCCCAATAGCTGAATGTCGAAGACGTTGGCTCTATCCCTCTCCTCGGCAGGGGTCAACAGGTCAAAAAGGAGAGTCCCCAACCCGGCCTGGTTCAGTATTCCGGCCACGAAACGGTTGCGCGGGCTATGACGACTGCTTCCGCTCCCGTGAGCGAACACCACCAAGCCCTCGGGGCGCTGGGGAATTGTGAGGTGTCCGACGAGGCGAAGAGATTCGACGGATACGACGACCTCCTCGTCCCGCGCCGAATGTACCGGTTCTCCTGTGGACGCTCCGCTGATGTTCTCGGCTCTCTCCGCCAAATCGGTGACCTCGTCGTCGCTGACCCGGGAAACGTCTGCGTAGAACTGGCAGACGGCCCACAGTGGCTCCGCTTCGTGCGGACAGATTAGGTCATATGGAGCCCGCCGAAGCTCTCTGAGCGTGGCCGGTGGCGCGGCGGCGACCACCAGGACGATTATCTAGGCACCCTGAGCTGGTGTCCGTCTGTCATGATTGATCAGTCAACAGAAAGGATGCTCCATTGGCAGAACTCGAAGGAAGAGTCGCCATCGTTACCGGGTCATCAAGCGGGATCGGCGAGGCAGTCGCCCGTGGTTTCAGCGCTGCGGGCGCTCAGGTCGTCGTCAATTCGGCTACCTCTGTCGCGGCCGGTGAAGAGGTCTCTCAGTCGCTCCCAGGCGCATCGATCTACGTTCAGGCCGATATCAGTGATCAGGAGCAGGGACGGGCGCTGGTCGATGCGACGCTTGAACGTTTTGGCCAACTCGACGTTCTTGTCAACAACGCCGGGTGGACCACTCAGGTCGCCCATGAGGATCTGGATGCTCTCACCGACGAGATCTTCCGGCAGACCTTCGAGGTCAATGTGTTTGGGACCTGGTGGCTGACCAAGGCCGCTATGCCCCACCTCAGAAAGTCTCCGGACGGCAACGTGGTCATGGTCACTTCGATCGCGGGTGTCCGTCCAATCGGCAGTTCGATTGCCTACTCCATGAGCAAGGCGGCTCTCAACCAATTGACCGTGTTACTGGCCAAATCGTGTGGTCCGGTGCGGGTCAACGCAGTAGCGCCTGGACTTGTGGCCACCCCTTGGACGTCAGATTGGGAAGGAATGCACAAACACGTGTCGGACACAGCTCCGCTCGGTCGGTCGGCAACACCAGACGACATAGCGCACTCCGTGATGGCCCTGGCCACCAACACCTACACCACGGGAGAGGTGATGATTGTCGACGGAGGGCTGAGCCAGGTCATCTGAGCAGTTCTTCAACCAACCGGAGGCTTCGATCCGACCGCTCGCCGAATCTTTCTAAGGTGTGATCCGTGTCAGATGAGAGAGTGATGACCCACGATCAACGAGATACTTCCATGCTTCCAGAAGGCGCAGACGAATATGTCAGTTATGACACGCCGGCGGGGGCTGAGCACTACAACGATGACGGCCGTCTCCAGAAGCGTTTCTACGAGAGCGAACTGGCACGACTCCAGGAAGAACTGGTCAAACTCCAGTACTGGGTGGTCCAGGAGGGTCTTCGAGTAGCGATCATCTTCGAAGGGCGTGGCACAGCCGGCAAAGGTGGAGTGATCAAGAGGATCACCGAGCGCACCAGCGCAAGAATCGTGCGTGTGGCTGCCCTTCCCAAACCAACGGAACGCGAGTTGACCCAGTGGTATTTTCAGCGTTATGTCAGTCATCTGCCGGCGGCAGGCGAGATCGTTCTTTTCGACCGCAGTTGGTACAACCGGTCCAACGTCGAGTGGGTGATGGGTTTCTGCACAGATGACGAACATGAGGAGTTCTTGCGATCCTGTCCCGAGTTCGAGCGGATGCTGGTCCGTTCGGGGATAACCGTGCTCAAGTACTGGTTCTCGGTGAGTTATGAGGAGCAACGCAAACGGTTCGAATCACGGAATCGGGAGCCGCTCAAGCGTTGGAAGCTCTCCGACATGGATCTGGAGGAGCATCGCCAATATGTGCGCTATTCGATGGCCAAGGACACGACCTTCCAGTTCACGGACATCAAGCAGGCACCCTGGTACGTGGTTCCGTCCGACTACAAGAGACGGGCACGGCTCAACTGCATAAGCCACATCCTTTCCCAGATCGACTATGCCGACGTCACACCCGAGCCGGTCGAGATACCGGTCATGGAAAACCTCCCCTACATGAGACCGCCCTTTCAGGAGCAAACCTTCGTCGACCAGATCTATTGAGGCCGAGGGTGAAGAGGGCTAGAAGGAGACGGTCGGGTTCATCTATCTGATCAGGAACCCGGGATTGAGAGCGTCGTCCGGATCGATCCACAATTCGCTCCTGCCCACGATGTGGGCGGTGCCTGAGATTTCCGGTATCACGGCCTGGTAGTCCCCGGCGGTAGTCATGTCGACGATCCGGCCGGTGAACTCGCTGCCGACGACGCTCTCAATAGTGATCCCCTGATCGATGTCGATCTCGCCCCGGGCGTGAAGGATCGCCAGTCGACCACTGACACCGGTGCCGGTTGGGGAACGATCGACCTCGCCGTCTGCAAACACACAGACGTGTCGGCTGTGGTTGGCCGGGCGGATCGGGTCTCCTGTGAAGATCACTCCATAGAGGAAACCGAGTTCGGCATCTTCGGGATGCTCGATCGATTGGCTTGCGCTGATGGCCTTCTTGATCGCCCGACCTGAAGCGGCGAGTCCAGCGGCATCGGAGAGGTCGACACCGATGGAGTCTGCGTCGACGTAGGCGTAGAAAGCTCCCCCAAAAGCGAGGTCGTAGGTCATGTCGCCGATTCCTTCGACCGCGATCGTCGAGGCGAGGGCGGGGGCAAAGGAGGGAACGTTCCGAAACCGAACCGAGGTCACTCG
>JAZFTT010000183.1:0-3172 GCA_036446835.1 Acidimicrobiia bacterium | reverse complement strand
TCACATCAGCCGACGTCTTGCCGTACTACCGATGCTTGCTACTGCTGCGGAGATTTCGACTCTGCGTATCTCTCCGATGGTCATCGCCAATGACTACCGGCATCCTGTGCTCCTCGCCAAGGAGACAGCAACAATCGATGTACTTTCCGGCGGCCGGTTCGAACTTGGCATTGGCACCGGTTGGATTGAGGATCAGTACAACGCTGCTGGAATTCCTTACGACTCACCCCGAGTGCGCGTGGATCGTTTCGAAGAGGCGCTCACCGTCATCAAAGGCTGCTGGACCGGTGAGCCGTTCACCTTCAAAGGCGAGCACTATCGAGTCGAGCAAGTGACATGCCCCAGCCCCATCCAGCGGCCCAACCCGCCGCTGCTAATCGCTGGGGCCGGCCGTCGGATGCTTCATCTCGCCGGACAAGAGGCGAACATTGTGAGCATCGCTCCTTTGACCAAAGGAATCTCCGGTTTCGATGAGTTCGACGCTGCGGTCGCAACCTCAGGCGACAGAATCGACGCTCAGCTCGGATGGATCCGGGAAACAGCCCAAGATAGATTCATTGATATCGAACTGAGCGTCATGGCGCACCACGTCGAGGTCACACCCGACTTTGACGAAACAGTGGCCAGAATCGCATCCGAAACCGATTCAACCGAAGAGCAAGTCCTTCACTCACCACACATGCTGATAGGACCAGTCGAAAGAATCATCGAAACGCTCTTGAACAACAGGGAGCGATTCGGAATCTCTTACATCGTGTTCCTAGGCGCCGACCTCGAAGCAATCGGACCAGTCGTCGAGCACCTCTCAAGCCGATGAGACGAACCGCCCCACCCGACAAACACACCGCTGAATAGCAGCGCCACTCATCGGCATTATGACGGTCGAAGCCGCCCTTAAGTGCTGTTATGTGCCACGTGGGGATGGTGATTGAGGCCTTTGGTCTCTATCGAGCTAGAACCGACGCAGCATGATTGTGGTGTTGGCGGAATGGGAACTGCAATATGCGTGTCGACGCCGGCGGTGAGGTTGTGACAAGAGGTCATCGTGTTGGTCAAATCTGATGGAGCGTTGGTCCGAAGGGGCAACACGAAGACCAACCTATGGCGCGGAGTCTGGGCTCTCGCCGACCCGAAGATCTCTCTTGCCTCCATGGCCGCCTTGTTTCTCGGCACTTCTGCCGCAGCAGCAGTCGGTGAGCTGCATTGGGGCTGGCTGGCGGTAATCCTCTTAGGCATCTACGCGGTTGAGGTAGCAAGGGGGGCCGGCGGGTCCGCACCACTCGACCCGACGACCAGGCGGCACGGTCTCCGGATCTTGTGGAGCGGGACTTCACCGCCACTGAACCAAACCGGTTGTGGGTCACCGATCTCACATTCGTAGCGACTTGGCAGGGTGTCGCCTATGTGTGTTTCATCGTCGACGCCTTCTCGACGATCACCTACGCTCGCCCGAACAAGGCAGTGTTGCGACGACCCCTTGAACCCGAGCAATACACCAGCATCTGTTACGGGGAACGTCTTGCTGAACTCGGAGCAACACCATCGATCGGCTCGATCGGCGCCAGCAGCGGCAACGCGCTCGCGGAGACAGTGAACGGTCTTAACAAGACCGAACTGGTTTACGGACCCGGCCAAAGACCATGGAAGAAAATCGAAGAGTTCGAGTTAGCCATATTGGCCTGGGTGCACTGGTTCAACACCCAACGGTTCCACGGCTACCTCAACGATGTTCCCCCGATCGAAAACGAGGAGGCCCACTACGCTCAACCCGCCCCCACGGGCAGTTAGGAAACCAAACGGAACGGTCTCCATCAAACCCAGGGCGATTCACTATCCGCTAGCCCCCTAAGTGCCGTTATGGGCGGTCGAAGGGTTGTTTTCCGGTGGGTAGTGGTTGTTGAGGGACTCTTCCGGATGTTTTGATGCCTAGGTGGTCAAGCTAGGACTGGCCGTTTGGCGCGGTCTTCGATGAGGTCGGCCAGTTGAACGAACGGGTCGAAACCGACCACGTTGGGTGCATCTGCCACGAAGTTGGATAGGGCGTTGATGTCGTAGAAGTAAGCCTCTCCATCAAGGTCGTTCACCAGATATTCCACCCCACCGAGATCAGCACTGGTCGCGTCGAGAATGCGGGCCGCTTCATCAATCAGATGATCAGAGGGGATGTACCCTTTGACTAGGTCGCTGGCATTGGTGATACCTTGCGCCGGGTCGCAGTAGTCGGCTGGACAAAGGTTGAAAGAGCCGGGTTGGAGTTGGAGCCTGATCGCGTACAGGAACTCTCCGTCGAGGATCTCAACTCGCACGATCGAGTTGTCTCTGGCTGGAAGTTTCTCCTGTACTAAACCTGTGCCGTCGGGTCCGAGATCGTCCAGCAGTCCTGCCTCGATTGCAGCGGCTAACTCGGTTGGTGTCTGGTATTCGGTGATCCCAGCCCCGCTGCCGCCGATATTGGGTTTGACCATTACAGGGAATGTCAGATCGATTGCAGCTCCAAGAATCTCACCACTGTTCAGAACTGGACGCCCCTCAGGGTGACGGACCCGCTCGCGTCTCAACAAATCCAGTTGCTTCCTTTTGGACAGCTCAAACTCATATGACGCCGCGCCGTTGACAATTGGAACTCCTGCCGACTCGACGTTGCGGAGAAACTCGGGGGTTTGGAGCATTGCCGTCATATGACCCCTGGTCCACGCCGAAGGACTCATCCGGTTGACCAAGACATCCCACTTGCCAACCCTTCCAGGATCGAACTCGAAACCGGATGCGTCAATCGAGGACCATTCCAGACCCCGCCGATCCAACTCCCTAAACAGCGGCTCGTTCCATTTGGGGTGTTCGTGGAAAACAGCAATCGACACAAGAAGGCCCTTCCGACTCGTTCAGATGAATTAACACCCTGCCGGTAGCTGAAATTCCGTCACCACCAAATAGAAGTCAACCCGCGCGAATAGGCTCTCATTACCCGCCCACAACCAGCAATACGTCCGGCTGTTTAGCCGCCCATAAGTGCCTGATAAGTCTGTAGGGGTGCCGCGAGTTTGTCCTTGTATCAGGGGATGGGCTGGTTGAGTGCCAGATACACCGCAGGGAGAAACCCCCACAGCCCGGTGATTACAAGTGCGTATCCGAGCAGCTTGGCTCCAACCTTGCCGTAGGTGAACCCGGCGAC
>JAZFTT010000182.1:0-9597 GCA_036446835.1 Acidimicrobiia bacterium | reverse complement strand
ACCTCTTGGTTGTGAAGGAACCTGGACAATCCGACACCCCACGACCCAGTGCCCTCAACACCCCACCCGGACCAGTTCACCGAATCCGACCAGCCAGACCAACAGGTCCTCATACCCGGTTTCTGACGGCGGGAACGATTCAACCCCTAGCAATCCGCCGTCGTGGTCGACGGCTGCCGCCACATGGTTGTCAGCGTGAGTGTCGACACCACCAGTGACTCCTACGATTCTCATCGTCGCCCCTTTCTGTTGCTTACAGGCGAAGTAACGGTCATGTCGTGGTCGCGGTCTGACCAGTGGGCAAGTTGTTAAAAACGTCCATTGGTAAGGAGCAAATATGACAGTCGAAGAGACGCCGGAGCGCGTAATTAACTACGCCTTCCTTCTCGGAGGGTTAACAGCAGCCATATTTGGCATCGTTCTACTGATTCGAGGGGAGGAAGCTCTCAGCCTGTTGGTTGTGCTTCTTGGGCTTTGGTGGCTGATTCAGGGAGCCTTCATACTGTTCTCGGTCTTCATTGACCGCGAGGACATGGGATGGAAGCTTTTTGTTGGCGTGCTCGGTCTGGTGGCCGGTATTCTTGTACTGACTGACCCCAGCAGTGCTACCGATTTCCTCACCTCCGCAACTGCGATCATCCTCGGGATTATCGGAGTGCTGATCGGTGTGGCTTCGATATTTGGTAGTTTTCGAGGGGGCGGTTTCGGTGCCTTGATCTTTGGTGCTGTCAGTGTGGCCATTGGTCTCCTGTTCATCTTCAACGCATCCCTATCGGCGTCGCTGTTGATCACCCTGTTTGCCATCAACTTGCTGATTCACGGTGTCAGCGGCATTTACCTGGCGATCAAGTACAAGTAGATACCAAACAACTTATGTGAAAAGGGCGCCTCGTCAGGCGCCCTTTTCTTTACCCACGGTCAATTCTCTCCTCGTATCAAGCCTGCACCGCGTAAGGCTCACACATACACCATGCAGACCCGATGGAAGAGTGTCCGGGAGCCAACCAATCGGGCGAACTGGACCCCTTGAAACCCGCCGCTAGCGCCGGACCCCATGGAACCCGACCAAACACCGCAGATCGTTGACCCGCCGTTCGAGCCGGTCCGCGAATGACCAAGCGGGGTGGTAGGTGGTTGCGAGAGGCCACGGGAGGGCCAGGAGCGTGTCTCTTGTGCACGTGGAAATCGGTGGACGGCCTGTGGGGCGTTCCCGGTTTTCTGAGGCGAGGAAAGTGCTTCCCGTGTCTTGGCTCGAAGCGTGTTCCAGTGTTCGGTCGCCGGGTTCGATTGAGACCTCGTGATGGGTGTTCGCGGCCCGCTGGGAGGACACCCGGATGACACCACCGGGGGCCGTGGACGAAGGTTTCGGATCGAGAACATGTCGGGGAGGCCTTCGCGACGGGTTCTACGAGCAACCTGGGTCCCGGTGGATGTCGACGCGCACCAGGGTGTGGGCCTAGTGGGTTATATACACGCGGCCAAGAAGCGAAAACGCAATTCATGCGTCGGAAGTCCATGCCAGACGTATAGCGGATCCAGTGGCGTCAGGGGTCGGCTCGACGCCATCTTGTCAGGCTGTTTATCGAGTGGAAACAATGTCGAAACGTTCTTCCCTTACGTTGCCGCCCTTCAGTCGACGGTCGAAAGCCATTGGAGGAGGCCCGAAGTGAAGAGAAAGTTGTTGACAGCAGGAGCGCTCTCCACGGTGCTGGTGGTGGTTCTGGCGAGCCCTGCCATGGCCCAGGAGGAGCTAGCGCCGGCCACTCAGTTCGTGCTGGACAACCTGTGGGTGTTCATAGCCGGGGTTCTGGTTTTCTTGATGCAGGCCGGATTCGCCTTGGTCGAGGCGGGAATGACCCGTTCGAAGAACGTTTCCAACATCATGATGAAGAACCTGATGGACATGTCGGCCGGGGTGCTGGCCTTCGCCTTAGTTGGGTTCGGCATCGCGTTCGGAGGCGATGAGCTACTCGGAGGGTGGATTGGGTTCGACCTTGGCATCGCCGGGGTCGAGGACACCAGCGCGGATGGTCTGTTGCCGTCCACCTTCTTCTTCTTCCAGGCAGCGTTTGCAGCCACCGCGGCAACAATCGTCTCGGGAGCGATGGCCGAGCGAACCCGCTTCCGAAGCTACTTCGTGTACAGCTTCTTCATCACGGCGCTCATCTATCCCGTGGTGCTCCGGTGGACCTGGGGTGGCGGCTGGCTTGCCCAACTGGAATTCCCCTTCTCCGACTTTGCAGGGTCGACCATCGTCCACGCAACCGGTGGCTGGGCGGCGCTGATGGGCGCCATCATCCTCGGCCCCCGACTCGGTCGGTATGGCCGAGACGGGAAGGTCCGTGCGATTCCCGGCCACTCCATGCCATTCGTCGTTCTCGGAGCACTGATCCTCTTCATCGGCTGGTTCGGATTCAACCCGGGGTCGGAGCTCGCAGCCGATGAGTTTGTAGTGCCGATCGCGCTCAAGACGTTGCTTGCCGCCGCAGCGGGAGCAGTCACCGCGATGACGGTCAACTGGGTTCGAGATGGCAAACCCGACGTCTCGATCGCGGCGAACGGCCTCCTCGCCGGTTTGGTTGCCATTACGGCCCCAGTGCGTGCTGTGGAGACATGGGCCGCCGTAGTGATAGGAGCAATCGGTGGGCTCATCGTGGTGTACTCGGTCAGGTTCTTCGATCGTATGAAGGTCGACGACCCGGTCGGCGCCATCTCTGTCCACGCCGTGGCCGGGACCTTCGGAACTCTGTCGATAGCCTTTTTCGCCAGGTACGACGACGCTTTCTTGGGGCGGGAAAACGCAGGCCTCTTCTATGGCGGCGGATTCGACCAGTTGGGTACCCAGGTGCTCTTCGTCCTGGTGCACTTTGTCTTCGTGACGGTGACCGCCGGTGCTCTCTTTCTGGCCATCAAGAAGACGATGGGTCTCAGGGTCAGCCCGGAAGAGGAGATCAGCGGTCTCGACGTGATGGAGCATGGTTCTCCCGGCTACGGCCACGATCCGGGTGTGACAGGTTCGGTCCCGACGGGTGCCGGTGTCCCCGGACCGACACCTGGATCCTGAGCGAGGATTAGAAAGGAGCCCTCAATGAAACTAATACTCGCATTTATCAAGCCCTTCAAACTCGACGAAGTCGGCGATGCCCTCAAAAGCGTCGGAGTGTCCGGGATGTCGGTGGGCGATATCTCAGGCTTTGGCCGGCAGTCCGGTCAAACCGAGGTCTATCGTGGCGCCGAATACGAGGTCAACTTCGTCCCCAAAGTGAGACTCGAGATCCTGGTTCCCGACGAACTGGTGGGGCCGGCCGTCGAAGCCATCGTGGAAGCCGCCCGCACCGGTGAGATCGGTGACGGGAAAATCGCCATCCTGGAGGTCGGAGATGTCGTGCGGATTCGAACGGGTGAGCGGGGCGCCGACGCCGTCTGAGCACATAGAGAGCTTTCTCGCCACTCGGGACGGTCTCCGCGGAGAGCGTATCGCCAGGGGGGGAGCTGAGGTTTGCGCGGCCCTAAATGTCGCAATGGATGTGGTCCTAGACAGGCTCTTCCGGGACGTCGACTCGACCAACGACGTTGCAGTAGTTGCCACCGGAGGATACGGTCGAGCCGAGCTCAGCCCCTTCTCCGATGTGGACGTAATGGTCCTTCACGACACGAAGGATCCGGCCGAGGCGGCGGCGTCGCTCTTCAGACCGTTGTGGGACGCCGGTCTCCGACTGGGCCATGCGGTACGCACGGTGAAGGAGGCGGCCACGGCCGCACGGGAGACAGTCGAAACGCACACAACCCTGCTCACCACGCGACTCGTCGCGGGAAGCGAGGATCTGTATGCCAGGTTTGCCGCCGAGATCACGTCGGTCACGAGGGCCCGTCCACTAACGCGCCACCTCGTTTCCGAGGAGAGGCGTAAAAGGGAGGCAGTTCCCTACCTGTTGATGGCCGCGAACGTGAAGTCGGGACGCGGCGGACTGCGCACACTTCAGGGATTCCAGTGGGAGCGACGACGCGAAGAGTTGATCGGGAGGTTCACACCGAGATCAACCCGGGAAGAAGAAACGGCACATGATTCGCTTCTTCGTATACGAAACGCACTCCATGTGGTGACCGGGCGACCCCACGACGTGTTCTCAACCGATCTTCGCGAGCCGGTGGCGCGGTGGCTGGGTCTCGATGCCTATGAGGTCGGCGAACTCCTGGTGGCGGCCATGCTGACGGTCGATCGGCTGGCAACGGAGCGTTGGCCCGAGTTGATCGAAACGCCACCTACAGCAAAGAGGTGGGGCCGCGATCGCCGCGGAGTTCAACCCGAATCGGCAGCTGATCTCACCGCGGACAGATTTGTTGCGATGCTGCGATCGGGTGAGCAGGGACGGTTCACGATCGATCGGATCTACGAGGGTGGGCATCTCGCGGACCTCCTTCCTGAGTGGGGCACGATCAGGACCGCACCCCAACTTGCGCCGTTCCACGAGCACCCTGTGGAGGCACACCTTTGGCGCACTATCAGCGAGATGAAGAACCTGATTGACGGGGATTCTCACTACTCGGCAATCGCTGCGGAGATCGATTCCGACTCTGGGTTGATCCTCTCGGCGTTTCTTCACGACATTGGCAAAGGGCAAGGTGGCGATCACTCGATCTTGGGCGGCGAGATTGCTGCTTCGTTTTGTGTGCGGCTCGGGTGCGAACCTGAGGTCGTATCGCTGGTTTCAGAGGCGGTGCATCACCATCTTCTTCTCAGCCAGACGGCTACCCGCCGTGACCTCGATGACCCGGCAGTTATCGACGACGTCGTCGAAACTGTGGACGGGTTGCGACTTCTCCAGACCCTCTACCTCCTGACCGTGGCCGATTCAATCGCCACCGGCCCCACGATGTGGAACACGTGGAAGCAGACCCTGGTTCGAACTCTGTTCCTCCGATGTGCTGCCCGGATCGGAGCCGACAAGCCGCCTCGGGACTTGATCGAGCAGTTGGTTGTTGACACCGGCCCAACTCGTAGACGGGCCGGGATGGAGTCACATCTCGCCGCGATGCCTGACGAATACGTTCGCAGTGTCAACGTCGATGACGTCTCATGGCACCTCGACCTGATCGAGGCCCTTTCAGGTGATGCCGGCTTAGGCGTTCGTGAGGGGGAGGGAGCGCAGACGGCGGTTGTGGTGGGTGCTGGCCAACCCGGCTTCCGGCGATGGGTCGCCGAGTCCTTCGCCGCCAACGGGATCGATGTGCTCGAAGCTCGGATGCATAGCCGGGAGGACGGCATCATCGTCGACATCTTTCAGGTCAGGGACGATGTCACCGGCGCTCCGGTGTCCGAAACCAAGTGGGGACGGGCTCGAGCCGACCTTGTTGCTGCAGTGTCGGGTGACCTGGACACCGGCTCCAAGGTTGCCGAAAGGGCGGCGGCATATTCGTCGAGGGAATCGAGTGGCCTGGACCTCGAAGTATCGATATCGCTGGACAACGCCACCGGCGACACCGTCATCACGGTCAAGTGCGCCGATCGAATCGGACGTCTCGCCAAGATTTTGGACGCGCTGTTCTCCAGCGGGCTGGAGATTCGGCTGGCGAAGTTGGACAGCCGAGGTGGCCAAGTGGTCGACACGTTCCACGTAGGGGGAGGAGCCGAGCTGAATCCTGCTGTTCTGGAAGACCAGATTGTTGCCGCGATCGTGGCCTGAGGGCTCAACACACCTCTTCGACCGCCCTGACTGCCAGGTCAGTCGAACGCCACGGTCACAGCGCCGTCCGCGCCAACGGTCAGCACGGTGGGAACGACTGAAATGCCCTACTCGCGTGCAAGGTCGGGCCTCACCTTTACGTCGATACTCAACAGAGACTCATCACGAGCAACCAAGTATCTCTCGACATCATGACAGTCGGTGCAAAGAGGATGGGTGAACAGGACGGTCATCCCTTCGTCGAGATCTACATTCGGGCGTCTTCAGCCTTCACGGGTCTGAAGAGTGCCCATAACCGGCTGGGGGATAATGGTTTTGGTGGTTTCCACCGGTCGGGCGGTGTTCGCCGGTTGAACTGTTAATGCCAGTTCGGTCGGGTCACGGCCGCCGTCCCGGTGGTTTGCCACCCCTTCGCCTGTAAGCAACAGAAAGGGGCGACGATGAGAATCGTAGGTATTACTGGTGGTGTCGACACTCACGCTGACAACCATGTGGTAGCAGCCATCGACCACAACGGCGGTTTGTTGGGTGTGGAATCGTTTCCTGCTGATCAGGCCGGCTACCAGGAACTCCTCGGATGGCTGGTGGGGTTCGGTGAGCTGGTCCGGGTTGGTGTTGAGGGCACCGGGTCGTGGGGTGTCGGGTTATCCAGGTTCCTCGGCGACCACGAGGTGGTGGTTGTGGAGGTGGATAGGCCTAACCATCAGAAACGACGCAAACAGGGGAAGTCTGATCCCACTGATGCTGTTTCGGCGGCTCGAGCGGCGTTGTCGGGGGAGGCGACGGTTACCCCGAAGAGCCGTAATGGCCCCGTCGAACAGATACGGGTGTTGATGATGGCTCGACGGTCGGCTCGTGAACAGCGCATCCAGTCTCTCAACCAGCTACGCCATCTGGTGTTCACAGCACCCGAATCGATCAGGACCCGCTTCAAAGCTCGGCCCAAGACCGGTCTGGTGTCTGAGGCAGCAAACATGAGATCCCGTAAGGGTTCCGACCCGGTCACCTATCGAACCAATCTGGTGATCAGGAACCTGGCTAGACGGATCAAAGCTCTCAACAATGAGATGGCAGACATCGACGGAATGCTCACCGATCTGATCATCCAGACTGCTCCGGGACTGTTCGACCTTTACGGGGTCGGCGTCGATACCGCAGCCACACTGTTGGTCACCGCTGGGGACAACCCCGACCGACTCTCATCGGAACGGTCCTGGGCTCACCTCTGTGGTGTGACACCTCTCCCCGCCAACTCAGACAAGACAACCACCAGATTCCGACTCAACCGGGAGGTGACCGTCAGGCCAACGCCGCTCTCTACCGCATCGTGTTAACCCGCATGAGCAGCCATGACGAGACCCGCCGCTACGTGGCAAAGAGAAGAACCGATGGCTTATCCACTGCAGAGACCATGCGGTGCCTGCAACGGTATGTCGCCCGGCAAACCTTCAAACAGCTGCCCCACATGATCTGAAATCGTGGGCGGGGGTCTGACCCCATCAACCGGCTGACGCACCATCCGGTGTTGTCCTGATAATGACCTCTCGACCCCCACCCGCACCCTTTGGGCGGACCGTCTGGCCTAATAAAAGTCTGCCCACCCCTCGGCATGGCCCACCCCAGTCCTGTCCACAACCCGCCGGCCACTTGACAACATAGAAGCTTCATTATGGACGGCTCGTGTGGTCGGGAAATGACACCTCTCATGACACCTGAGACTGAGTCGAGTCGGTGTAGGTGCTGTATTCGTCCGTCTTCACTGGAGAGGAGTTGGACAATACGGGAGACCAGGGAAGTGCGACACCAGGTTGAATACCCAGCGCTTCAACGCTTCGAATACCGAACAACGGGGTTCCGTGCCATCTCTGGCGGGGCACCCTGAGGGCACCCTGGACCAAAGAGACGTTCTCGGCGCTGTCGCATGGAGATGCACGCAGGTGACAGGAGTGCCTTCGAGATGCACTAGCTCCGGGGCGGAAACTCAGGAGCGCCAGGCTAAGGACCTGGTGGGGTTTAACACCCCGTGGAGGTTCGAGTCCTCTCTCCGACACCAGCACCCAGATGCACAGAACGGCACTGAGTGGTCTCCTGTCCCGTTGCGACGGGGCTCTCCGCATCGTCTGGGTCGTCTGTCGTCGGTTTTTGGTTTGTGGCAGGGGAGTGCACTGTGATGCACCGAGTGGAATCCCGTTGCACCTATGGGAAGGGGTTCCGGGCACCCTGAGGGCACCCCGGTGACACCTCAACGACCCTCTCACAAATCGCACATTATGCCGGTTATGGGCGGCTCGGTAGCCCGGGTTTGGGCGTCCGGGCTGGGACTTTCGGCCCTACTGGGTGGTCGATCAGACACATACTGTCGAATTGAGATGCCTTCGCACAGCACGACAGCGCCTTTTGGTGGTGGCGGCCATCGGTCGGTGACGATGCGGGCGTGGCCGAGCGTCGTCAAGAGGAGGTGAGGCAGTGTTTGATGGCAGTGGATGGTGGGTGATCTTTCCGATCATCGGCCTGATCTTCATGTTGCTCATGATGTCGAGGATGTTTGGCTTCGGGCGTCGAGGTTCTGGGAAAGGAAGGGGGATGGGTCCGATGGGCATGATGGGCGACGACCGCGAGCCGGACAGCGAACGGGGTGAAAGCGCCCTCGAGGTGCTGCGTAAACGTTACGCGGCGGGCGAACTCACCGACGAGGAGTTCGATGTCAAGCGCCGCAGACTTGAGGGTGGGTAGAAATGAGACGCCTCATCATCTTCATGGCGGTTGCAGCCGGGATGTTCCTGGCCATGCGGCTGCTCGCCAAGAATCAGGGCCCTGTCATGCGGAAGCGATGCTTGGAGATGTGCGACCGGATGCTGGACAACATGCCGGATTCATTTCCCCCCAATCGCATGATGGCCGACCTGGATTCCATCAAAGAGCAAACGGCCCGCACCCTCAGCCTGCTCGAGGGTCAAGAGGAGGAATAGGCGACGAGCGCAAGACTTCCCGACGAGCTCATTAAACGGCCAGCCCGGTGGAAGAGCACCGGGCACGGCCAAAGCCGGACCTGGATGCGTGGTCCGACATGCGCGATATATCGCCCACCGCCAGGTCTCACTCCATAAGTAATCAGCCTCATTTACCAGACGCGACCGCTCCATTTTGTGTTCAGGGCCCTGTTGGCAGCGTCGCTATCCAATACTGTCGATGGGTGGGGTCCTCACAACCGTGGGTGCGGGTAATGGCCTATCAAAAGGAGGTGCATCCATGTTGCGCCGATTGCTCCTACTCGCCGTGACGCTGCTTATCACGGTCGGTGGATGCTCTCAGGCTGGCGATTCTGCGGTTACCGAGACAGCGACGACAGTCACTACAGCGATGGGGGTGGCTACGAGGGCCTCTCCTATTACCAGTGGTCGGTCGAAACGTACGGTGCAACTTGGCCGACCAACCCTGCAGTAGTGCTGTCCTCCGCAGACACCGGGATTCACGCAACACACGACCCACAGATAGAGCAGAAGGGGGACATAACGGCACTTATGCGTGGCGTGGGAACGAGTTGTAGGGACCAACGTTGCTTGTCTGACGTTGGCTGTTGCGGCGTAGAGTGAGAGGAAGAGGATGCGTAGCTTTCTTGCTGTCGGTGTGACTGTCGCGCTCGTCGCTTCTGCTTGTACGAGCAGGGACTCGGTCGAGACCACCACGTCGATCGAGGCCGCCGCACCGGAAGCCACGACGGTTGTGGCGACTGAGCCGGTGTTCTCGGTTCTCGACTCGGGTGTTGGCGGTGTCGACTACATAGGTCATATGCCGCGTCTTGTGATCCCGCCTGATGGACTCCCGTTCGTGGTGTACCTGTCCCACGACCGGGCTGAGGAGGGCTCGGAAGACTGGGTGTATGTCGCGGCCAAGTGCGTCGACTACACCTGCT
>JAZFTT010000181.1:0-7254 GCA_036446835.1 Acidimicrobiia bacterium | reverse complement strand
GTGCCAGTCACCCTCAGATGTCGCCCCTTCGCCGCCATAAACGACGACCACGGCGTCCGAGCCTCGATTCTTGACACCGTGGGCGATTCCGGCCGCGTGAGGAAACTGCGTTCCGATCACCGATGACTGAGTGAAGACTCTTTTATCCGGATCGGACCAGTGGCTGGGGAGTTGGCGGCCACCGGACATTGGGTCTTCTCTCTTGGCGAACACTCCGAGGAAGATGTCCTTGGGAGAAAAGCCCCATGCCAGACCGACACCCATGTCGCGGTAGTAGGGGAGAACCCAATCCTTCTCTCTGTCCAGCGCAAACACCGAAGCCACCTGAATGGCCTCGTGTCCCGAGGATCCCAACACGAAGGCCGCGCGCCCCTGTCGCTGCAGAGCCCACATTCGGTCGTCGACGCGCCGGGCCATGAGCATGAGCCGGTACATCTCGACCAACCGATCGTCGGAGAGTCCGAGGTCCCGGTGATCCAGATGGATTCTGACGGTCTGCACGGTCAGTTGCGGTCGTCCCCGCTCCGCCGGAACCGCCGAAGATCCCCTATGTTGTGGATCCGGTCCTCGGCGACCTTCATCGCCGCCTCGTTTGGGTTGATGTCGTGCTTCTCGGCGGTTTCGAGGATCGTCATGGTTGCGTCAAAAATCGAGTCGACGCGGTGAAGAGCTCGCGTCTTGGAGAAACCCAATAACTCGTCGTACACGTTGATGAGCCCTCCGGCATTCACGACGAAATCGGGGGCGTAGAGGACACCCCGATCCGCCAGCCGCTCAGCGTCCTTGTCGGCGGCGAGCTGATTGTTGGCACTGCCCACAATTGCGGCGCAGTTGAGCTCGGGGATGGTCGTCTCGTTGAGACCGGCACCCATTGCACATGGTGAGAAGAAGTCACACTCAACCTTGTGGATCTCGACAGGGTCGGCCGCCTTTACGTCGTAGTGCTCCACGGCGGCTCGGATTGCAGGCTCGTAGGCGTCTGTGACGACCACCTCCGCCCGGGCTTCCACCAGCAGTTGGACATAGGCAGAGCCAACCTTGCCTACTCCTTGGACGGCGAACTTGCGTCCGGCGATGTCCGAGTTACCCCACAGCTTCTGGGCGACCGCCCGGGTGGCGGCATACAAGCCCCTGGCGGTCACCGGCGATGGGTCACCTGACCCGCCGAGTGCCACCGAGTTCCCCAGGGCCCAACGGGTCTCACGACGAACCATGTCCATGTCCGCAGGGGTGGTACCGATGTCTTCGGCGGTGATATAGCGACCTCTCAGTGAGTCGACAATGCGCCCGTAGGCCCTAAAGAGGCGTTCGCTCTTGTCGGTACGCGGGTCGCCGATGATGACGGCCTTTCCTCCGCCAAGATCGAGTCCTGCGGCAGCAGCCTTGTAGCTCATCCCCTTGGAGAGCCGGAGGACGTCCTCGAGGGCGTCCTCCTCGGATTCGTACGGAAAATAACGAGTCCCGCCTAAAGCGGGACCGAGAGCCGTGCTGTGTATGGCAATAATCGTCTTGAGACCAGATACCTTGTCGTATCCGTAGAGGATCTGCTCATGACCCTCTTTGGCTACTTCATCGAAAACGAACAAGGCTTGAACCTCCTCTGGAACTCGGGATGCAACCTGTCTCCGATACTACAGCCGCCCCGAACCTTGCGCTCCCGGGTCACCCGACCCGACGGTGTGCAAGGATGGGCGGATGACCAAAGCGGCGTACCTCAGGGTCTATTCACCGGAGGCAACCGGCTCGCGAGATCCGGTGCCTGGTTTCGTTCGTTCCTACGGGATGCTCTCCGAGGCCGAGGGGGACGATCATTGGACTGTCGAATGGGAGGGCCGAAGTCTGGTTTGCCCTCGAAATCTCCGACTTCGAGTACTCGAATCGACCGTCGCCTTCGCCAGCGCCTTCCGAGGCCTGGGGGTGGGGTTGATTCCCGAGGATGCGGCCCAGGCGGCCGACCGTGAATTGCGTGTCTATCACACCCAGAACCCGTCGCACCGTTCTCACGTGCTCACTTCGCCATGGCATGTACCGGTGCGATGGTTCACCGCATTCGAGCCGTCGGAGAAGCTGTTGTATGAGGTACCGGAGGGGCCACGTCTTCGTTACCGCACCAGCATCGACGACGCTCGCCGGCGGGTGTCTCACGCCTATGGCATTCTGCAGAAGATCGGAGTGTTCCGGGGCCCGGCTGAGGAATTGGGACAGCTCGTGGGCTGGCTGGAGCCATTCGCGGAGGGCTCGATGGTGGAGCTCGACTACGCGGACGTCTCCGACCTCTTTGATCCTCAGGAGTTGGTGTTCGACGAGTCGTGTGAACTGATCCAGGAGTCGATTGAGGCCCTTGCCGCCGGTGACATGCTGCGTGCCGGCGAGAACTACGGGAAAGTGGTCACCCGCTGGGCCCCCGCCTTCAGTGTCACTTTCTCCAACTAAATGCCTTGGATTGATGCGCCGCACGAGGACGACTGGGACGACAGTTTCGATGAGCTGAGACCACAGGTCACCGATCGGACCTTTCAGCGTGTCGACTGGGTCATGCGGATTCACGCTCTCGACGTCGGAAGCATGGACGCCCACAATGTTCTCTACCGCCAGGCGATGAAGGGGACCGCCACCTTGCGCAAGGTCGAGCGCGAGATGGTCGCCCTCGTTGTGTCCAAGACCAACGGTTGTCATTACTGACTGACCCACCATCGGCGTGGTCTGCGCCGACTGCTCAGAGACGACGAGCTGGCTCGGCGCATCGAGGCCGACTTCGAATCTGCCGGTCTTTCGGACAAGCGCCTCGCCATGCTGAGGTACGCCGTGAAATTGACGAAGGACCCGGGATCAATGGCGGAGTCCGATCTCGAGGCCATGCGTCGGCTCGGCTTCAGCGACACCGACATCCTTCACATCGCCGAGGTCACCGGCTACTACGCATATGCCAACCGGATAGCCGCAGGGCTTGGCATCCCGTTGGAGGACTGGATCCCGGAGGACTAGGCCGTTTTGTGGGCAACGCAGTCGATTTCGACGGCTGCATTGAGGGCGAGATCGACGCCGCCCACTGTGATCCGGGCCGGTGGCGAAGCGCCAAAAACCTCGAGGTATGCGTTGTTCATCTCATTGAAGGCCGCCATGTCAGAAACGTAGACGTTGACCTTTACGACATCGTCGAGAGATGCACCGCTGGCACGAAGGACGGATTCGATGTTGCTGAGTGTCTGGGTCGTCTCCGGACCGGCACCACCGGGGATCAACTCCATCGAGTCGGGCAGCGTGCCCAATGAGCCCGACACGTAGATGGTGTCTCCGGCGATAACCGCATGACTGAACGAAGGAAGCCGGGCGAGCCCTTCGACGACGATTTTCTCCACTGCTTGGCCTCCTGGTCGATACTGTCCCGACAGTGAGGCTAGGCATCCGATGAGCGAGCAGCGACCAACCGGATGGCCCGGCGACCCTGTCGAAGTTCCCAGGATCGAGGCGATCGAGAAGGCGGCCCGTCGGCTCGAGAGAACCATCGTCCGGACGCCGCTCCTCCCGCTGGTCAGCCACGAGGGCAACACCGAGATCTATCTGAAACCGGAGACCCTTCAGCCGATCGGGTCTTTCAAGGTGCGAGGCGTCGGCAACTGGGCTCTGAGTCTTTCCGAAGAGGAGGCGGCCAAAGGGCTTTCGACGACAAGTGCCGGCAACACGGCCCAGGCCGTTGGCTACATGGCCCGAGAGTTGGGGGTGCCTTCACGCTCGCTGGTTCCGGAGACACTTCATGAGGGAAAACGGCGGGCGATCGAGGCATATGGCACAGAACTCGTCAGCGTGTCGATGACCGATCTGATGATCTACATGTTCGAGGAAGGCTGGCGACAGGAGCCGTACTGCTATCTCAATCCTTGGGGCGAACCGTTGATGATCTCCGGGCACGGGACCATCGGTCTCGAGATTCACGAGGATCTGCCTGAAGTCGACTCGGTGTTCGTACCCGTGGGTGGGGGTGCGCTGCTCTCCGGTGTCGCAGCGGCGCTCAAGACGCTCAAACCGTCGGTTCGGGTCTACGCGGTTCAAGCCGAGGTGAACTCGGCCCTCGCCGCCGCTTTCACCGCGGGTGGTCCGGTGTGGATCGACTGGCATGACACAATTGTCGAAGGCGCCTCCACTCCGGTGATAACACACAACATGTATCCGATGCTTCAGGAGCTGGTCGACGAGGTGGTTCTGGTCTCCGAGAGCGAGGTCAAGGCCGGGATGCGGCGTCTGGCGTTGAGCGACAAACTGGTGACCGAAGGCGCGGGCGCGGCCAGCCTGGCCGCCGCCTTGAAGGTGCCCTTGTCGGAGAGGGGGCCCTCAGTTTGCATTGTGAGCGGAGGGAGTGTTGACCCCGTCCTTCTCGCTGAGTTGGTTGCTTCTGAGTGACTTTTCTCTACTTTGCCTATGGCTCGAACCTCTGGCCGCCACAGCTTCGAGGCAGATGCCCTTCGGCTCGTGAGATCGGCTCGCCCATTCTCCACGGTGGGCACCGGTCTACTGAAAACCCTCGGCGGACGGTGGAGTAGCGGTTGCCGTTCTATGTCCCTGAGAGAGATCCGGTTGCAGTATGTCCAGATAGGCGAATCGCGTCATTCATGATCTGGATCACGGACTTTGACAAATGAACGCCGCGCGCGGTTGACGGTGTTGGACAGGTTCGTTGGTGGGGACTCCCAGACAGCAATGTCAGCCCCTCGTCAAGACTGGCCCTCTGAGTGCCGATATCAGTTATTGGACCCTGACTCTTTGTCGGCATGCTCGAACTCAGACATTGCCGGTTGGTTGGGGCTGTTCGTCGATTGGAAGTGGTCAGAGAGAATGCCGAATCAGAGCGACCCGACTCCGGAGGTGTCCCCGGAGACGTCGGCAGACGGGAGGTCAGGCCACGAGGATGGGGCCCACAGCCTGCTGAAAACCCCGGATGGGTCGACAGCTTGGTCCGGGTTCCGTATTCGAGGTGCTCTCGCGACTTTGGTTGTCTGCGTGGCCCTGGGTTTCTGGTGGGGTTGGCTTGGTGGATTCGTCCTTGCGGCGCTCGCCGCCATCACCATTGCTGACGCAGACTCGCGTCGCCGAAGTGGTTCGAAGCGCCTGACCAGATCGATCTTCCTTGACATGACATTGATCGGTGTGGCCACCGTCTTCGCCGATCTGGAACCGGCTGGTGTCGGAGCAGCCTATGTCTACATGATGGCCGTGCCGCTTCTTCTGTTGCCAGCGAGTCGCGCTGTCTGGATCATGGCATACGGAACTATTTGGACGGTGCTTGCCCTGTCACCGATATCACTATTTCCGGTTCCACCAGAGGTGAGTCGCTCGATGACCACGGCTGTGGCCTACGCAATCTTCACCGGTCTGTTGCTTTCCCTGATTGCGGTTCTCGCTCGGTCACTTCGGCACACTCAGAAGACGACAGAGCGACGATTGAAGAGCGAGGTTGCCATCGCCGTCGCAGGCCGGCAACTGCTCTCCGAGGCCGATGATGACGCTTTGACCGAGGCTCTCAAGGCGATACGAGAAGCGACAGGTGCCGATATTGCCTTCGTCGCCGAGAACAGCGGTGATCGCCAAACCGGCCCTGCCGCGGTCGTGAGACAGGTGTCGGGAGACCCGGATTCGATCTCGCACTCCACTTCGATGCGCTGGACGCTCCCCTATATGCAACACCGGGAGCCTGCGGCCGCCTTGGCGGCCGGTGAGGCCGTCCGAATGGACGAGACTCTTGCGATCGTTCTCGGCCGCGACCCGGACACAGTTTTTGCGCTGGCGGTGCCTATCTCGGTTGGCGGTGAGTGGGCGGGGTTCCTGGGAATCGCACATGACACCTCGGATGGGTCGACACCTGACCCTGATCTTCCTGCCCTGGAGACAATCGCAGCAATGATCGGCGCGTTTCTCGAGCGGGAGCAGTCCTTTGCTCGACTCGAGCAGTTGGTCCGGTCGAAGGACCGCTTCCTCGCCAGCGTGAGTCACGAGATACGCACCCCTCTCACTTCTGTGGTCGGTTTCGCCTCCGTGCTGCGAGACGACCCTGACCATCTCAGTTCGGGGGAGCGCAACGAGCTCGTCGAACTCATGCTTCAGCAGTCACTGGAGGTATCTGATCTTGTTGAGGACCTCCTTGTGGCGGCTCGCGCTGAGATCGACGCTGTCACCGTCACCAAAGAGCCGGTGCATCTCGGTCAGGAGATCGAGAGTGTGCTTGCTGCGCGACTCTTGACGGATGAGAAAGACATCTACGTGGCGGCAGGCCCCAGCCACCAGGCTCTTGCCGACCCGAACCGGGTCCGGCAGATCATCCGCAATCTCGTGACAAATGCTCTGCGTTATGGCGGTGATGAGATAACGATCACAACTCACCGGGACGGACCCGATGTCACACTTGTCTTCTCCGACAACGGCGAGGGGATTCCGAATGAGTTCCGCCGTCGAATCTTTGACCCCTATTATCGGGGCAAGTCGGGGGTCGAGCAGCCTGAATCCATAGGCCTCGGTCTTGCGGTGTCGCGACAGTTGGCGCGTCTGATGGATGGTGATCTGACGCTTCGGTCCGATCTCGGTCCAGCGACCTTCCAGCTCACTCTTCCGATGGCGCCGAAGAACGACGAACAGGATGCGCTTGACCTTTCTCCGGATGGCGCAGTCATGGTGGGAGAAGAGTCCAGCTAGGCCACGCAGCCCATCGTTGAGGCTGCGCTGTCTCGCTATTGACCCGGAGCCCGTAGCACCACGAAGCTGGCTCCACCCCTAAAGGGTCCTTGTGTTTCAGCCGCCGAGACCGAGAGCACGGGCGATGAACGACGCCATCTCATCTCGGTGCACGACATCAAACGGGCAGTAACTCAACGGGTCGGTTCCGCATCCCAGGGTGATCTGGTCGGCATAGATCTGTTCGACCGCCAAAGCGAACCACTCGGTGGTAGGCACATCGATGAAGATGCCCTGTGGCGATGTGACCGAACCTGAGCCAAAGGCCAGAAAGAGGAACTTCGCCATCTCTGCCCGCGTGACACTGGCTTGTGGACGGTAGGTCCCGTCCGGGTACCCGTCGGTGATTCCAAGATCGGCCAATGCTTCGACGTATGGGGTGTACCACTCGTCCGCAGCCACGTCGGAGAATGTTCCCTGGAAGCCTGGCATCTGACTCTCCAGACCCAAAGCCCGGATCAGGAACGCAGCCATCTCAGCCCTGGTGACCAGCCGATCGGGGCAGAAGAGATCATTCACCGGCGGGTTGCACCC
>JAZFTT010000180.1:0-4920 GCA_036446835.1 Acidimicrobiia bacterium | reverse complement strand
TATGTACGCAGCGACCACATCGGTGGCGCTCGTCGGGGGAGACGTCAGACCGGTAGAGGTGCAGGTTCACGTGGGCCGTCAGCAGGACACCTTCAAACTGAGCGGTCTTCCGGACACCGCCGTGCGCGAGGCCAAGGACAGGGTTAGGGCAGCGGTGGCTTCCTCCGGCATGCGCTTTCCGAATCGGACCGTGACCGTCAATCTCGCCCCGGCGGACCTGCCCAAGGGCGGCACCGACTATGACCTGGCGATCGCTCTCGGTGTCCTCGCTGCTAGTGGTGAGATACCCAACCCGAATGGAGCGGTCGTGGTGGGCGAGCTGGCTCTCGACGGGACGGTGCGATCCGGGTCTAGCACCCTCGGCGCCGGCGTCCTCTCGGCGAGAACCAAACGTCCTTGTCTCGTTGCGAACGACTCAGCGGCCGACACAGCCGCCGTCCCCGGCTCGACTGTTTACGGTGTCGGTTCGTTGGCCGAGGCAGTGGAGTTGTTGAGACTCGGTCTTGGTCAGCGAGATGCCGTGAGTCCTCGTCCAACCCCGCCGCCGGGAGATGGCCCCGACCTGTCGGATGTCAAGGGTCAAGCCCTGGCACGTCGGGCAATCGAGATCGCAGCCGCTGGCGGGCATCATCTGCTGCTGCATGGCCCACCGGGTGGAGGCAAGACGATGCTGGCTCGGCGTCTGCCGGGGATTCTGCCCCGGCTCACCGATCATGAAGCTGTGGAGGTCGCTCTCATCTATGCGGCCGCGGGTTTACGGCGAGGTCTCGATTCCTCTCGCCCGTTTCGGTCTCCACATCACACGGCGTCACGCGCTGCCCTTGTGGGCGGAGGGTCCGGCGTCGCCGTTCCCGGGGAGACATCTTTGGCGCATAGGGGTGTGCTCTTCCTGGACGAGTTGGCGGAATTCCCACGGGGCAATCTCGACACACTTCGCCAGCCCTTGGAGGATGGTTTCGTGACTGTGGCGCGTCGGGGGATCACCGCACAGTTTCCCTCGTCGTTTCATCTCGTTGGTGCCTCCAATCCTTGTCCCTGTGGCTTCCATGGCGATCGCCGTAAGCCCTGCGAATGCCGACCGGCGGTCTTGGCCCGATACCGACAGCGGGTCTCGGGACCCCTTCTCGACCGTATCGATCTGGTTGTCAAGGTCGGCCGAGTTGAGGCATCGGAGGTGGCCGGTCTGCCGGGGGAGAGCTCGAGTGTGATCAGGCAAAGAGTCGAACAGGCAGCCGAGTTCAGACGAGACCGCCCATCCGAGACTCATCCACGAGCTCGCCAGATGGTTCTCGACGCCCTGGATTCGGCCGTGGTGACCGCTCGTGGGGCGGATCGGGTGACGAGCGTGGCTCGTACGATCGCCGACCTCGCTCTCAAGACAAGAGTCGAGGAAGATCATGTGGCCGAGGCCATGGCTCTCCGCGGCGAGTGGTGATGGGACATCGACTGATCGAGAGGTCCTCGGAGGAGTACCCGGTCGGGCTTGGTGACCTCGAGGACCCACCCTCGCTGTTCGTCGATGGGAAGCTTCGCGAGACTCCTGGAGTGGCGGTGGTCGGCACCCGACGGTGCACTCGATATGGCATTGATCTCGCCGAGGCCTTTGGCGCTGCCATTGCTCGATCCGGCTGGACCACCGTCAGCGGCCTTGCCAGGGGCATCGATGCTGCTGCTCATCGTGGCTGTCTGCGTGATGGCGGGCACGCGGTGGCTGTTCTCGGTTCGGGGATAGATGTTTGCTATCCAAAGGAGAATCAGTCGATTTTCGATGGGATTCTCACGGAGGGCGGTGCGGCTGTCTCCGAGTATCCGCCGGGCACGCCTCCGGATCGTTGGCGGTTTCCTGCCCGGAATCGGATCATCGCCGCAATGTCGACCGCCGTCGTGGTGGTGGAGGCCGCCAAGACCGGTGGTGCACTGATCACGGCCCGACTTGCTGCCGAGATAGGACGCCCGGTTTTCGTCGTCCCCGGGGACGTGGATCGACCAGCGTCCGAGGGATGCAACCTCCTCATCCGCGACGGTGCCTATCCGGTACTCGGAGCTGCAGACCTGATCGAGGAGCTCTCGTTGATCCTGGGGCCACCAGAGCGTGACGTGGCCGAGGAGAAGGAGGCAACCGTGCCAAGGGGTGGGATCTCCCTGGATGATCTGCCCGAGTTCTGGTCGGTCACGATGACTGAGGCTCTTGTGCGTGTGGGGAAGCTGCAAGTCGAGGGACAGGTGCGCCGTGAAGGTGAGATGATCCTTCCCGCCTGAGTGCTACCGCCACAAGAGGATGCGATGCAATAGCCTTTCCTTGTGCACGTTCCAGAATTGCCGTCCTGGGCCGAGTCCTCTGTCGGCCCCTATCTGAGGCGACTCGTCGACCAGCGGGGTCTCTCCCCTCACACAGTGGATGCTTATCGACGCGATCTGCATCAGTTCTTCGACTACTGCAACCGTGCCCATCTCGACGCCATCCCTGGCGTCGAACGACGTCACTGTCGCCGGTATCTGGCGTTTCTCGACACCAGGGGCTACTCCCGCCGCTCGATAGCAAGGAAGGCCTCGGCGGTCCGGGCCTTCTATGCCGACGCCTCCAAACGTGGCCTTGTTGAGGCCAACCCCTTCGACGGCGTAGCCCGCCCCAAGCTGAGTAAGCCGCTTCCCCATGCCCTCCCGGCACGAACTGTGGGCCATGGCATCGACGCGATTGACACCTCCGATCCGAAGGGTTTGCGCGACAAGGCCCTGATCGAGACTCTGTATGCCACCGGACTCCGGATTTCGGAGTTGGCAGCCATGTCGACGGCGGATGTCGGTTCGGACACAGTCACCGTGGTCGGGAAAGGCGCCAAAACACGTCGTGTGCCAGTGGGCCGACCTGCCCAGGAATCCATCGATCTCTATCTGAGAGAGGGTCGGCCGAATCTTGTTTCAATCGGCGCGGGAGAAGCATTGTGGGTTGGGGTTCGTGGGGGTGCCCTGGGCTCTCGGGGGATACGACGGGTTGTCTCCAATCGGCTCGCCACATTCCCTCACGCACTCCGTCATAGCTTTGCCACTCATCTGCTCGAAGGTGGGGCAGACTTGCGCACAGTCCAGGACCTATTGGGACACACTGATTTGGCGACTACCCAGATCTACACTGCTGTGACGCGTCAGCATCTGAGAGGAACCTATGACCGAAGCCACCCGAGAGCCTGAGAAGAATCAGGTCGAGGGTCTGTGGGAAGTCTTCAAGGCTTCCGGTGATGCTGATGTCCGTGAACGACTGATCCTCCACTATTCGCCCCTGGTGAAATATGTGGCTGGAAGGGTTGGTGCCGGTCTTCCCCGCTCGGTCGATCAGAACGACCTCGCCAGTTACGGACTTTTTGGGCTCATCGACGCGATCGACAAGTTCGAGCCTGAACGTGGCTTCAAGTTCGAGACCTATGCGATTAACCGCATCAAGGGAGCGATTCTCGACGAGTTGAGGGCTCTCGACTGGGTGCCCAGGTCGGTGCGCTCGCGGGCGCGTCGGATCGAGTCGTCGGTCGTCGAGCTGGAGCACAAGCTGAAGAGGACTCCAACCGAGGAGGAGCTTGCTCTTCACGTCGAGATGGATGTGGAGGAGCTCCGCGACGCTCTCGCCGAGATCGGCCGGTCAGGCATCGCCGCGCTCGACGAGTTTGTCTCCGGTGACTCCCAGACATCGATGGGCGAGATGCTCGCCGACCCCACCGGTATCTCACCAGAGGTCGCATTCCAGTCGGAGGAGACGCGGAGAGGCCTGGCCGATGCGGTCAACAGGCTTCCGGAGCGGGAGCGACTCGTCGTGACCCTTTACTACTACGAGGGGATGACCCTCGCTGAGATCGGTGGTGTGCTCGGAGTAACCGAGTCCCGGGTCTGTCAGATACACGCCAAGACGATGATGTCTCTCCGCAACCGTCTCAGCGATTACCACCTTTAGGGGTATTTGTGTGGTAGGCTTGAAAGATGGGTACACCAAAGGCCGCAGCCGTTTATGTGAGGGTCTCCAGAGACAGCCAGGGGCAAGGGTTGGGTATCGAACGCCAACAGGAACTTTGCAAGAGGCTTGCCAAAGAGAAGGGATGGCCGGTCGCAGAGACCTATGTGGATAACGACATCTCGGCGTACAGCGGCAAGCCTCGTCCTGGCTACGAGAAGATGCTGGCCGACATTGAATCAGGGGCCCGTGATGCGGTACTGGTAGTAGACCAGGACCGTCTTGTACGCAGGATGAAAGAGTTGGTCCCGTTCATGGAACTTGCCGACAGTCTCGGCATCCCCCTCGCCAACGTCCAGGGCGACACTGACCTGTCTAACACTGACGGACGTTTCAAGGCGCACATCATGGGTGCGGTAGCTGAACAGGAATCCTCCCGCAAGTCCGACCGGGTGAAAAGACAGAAGGAGGGCGCAGCGGCTAAAGGTTGGTGGCAGGGCGGGCGTAGACCATACGGGTATCAGCCCAAGAGGACCGATGACGGATTCTCTTCGCTGGAGATTATTCCCCAAGAAGCTGAGATCGTCAAAGAGTTGGCGCAACGTATCCTGGCCGGTGCTTCTCTTCGCACCCTGGCCACAGAGTTGAATGAGA
The DNA here is from genome assembly GCA_036446835.1 of Acidimicrobiia bacterium. Classification (GTDB taxonomy): domain Bacteria; phylum Actinomycetota; class Acidimicrobiia; order Spongiisociales; family ZC4RG35; genus SZUA-217. The sequence goes on along the minus strand of JAZFTT010000180.1, from coordinate 329 downwards.
GAGGTGTCCCTACTGCCGGTGGCAAACAGTGGCGGGTGACCACCATCGCCAACACTATGACCGGGGCATCAATCGCAGCGATGAGGGTCCATAACGGGAAAATTGCCGGTCAGGCCAATTGGGAACCGATACTTGATAGGTCAACTTGGGAACAGGTGCGGGCGGTCCTGAAGGGACGTAGCAAGACCTCTCAGGGAAGACCGGCAGGGCACCTTCTTACCGGGCTACTCGAGTGCGGGAAGTGCGGTGGCACCCTTTACTACAGGAAGGGCCATTACGTCTGTCAGCGGCAACCTGAGAGGCCGAATTGTGGGGGCACCTCGATTCAC
>JAZFTT010000179.1:0-5113 GCA_036446835.1 Acidimicrobiia bacterium | reverse complement strand
GGGGATGATTTGGTCGTTTTGCCCACTTCCGACGTGGGTGAGTACTGACCCTTGGTCAACCCGTATATCTGGTTGTTGAACAGGAGGATCTTCAGGTTGACGTTTCGGCGGAGGACGTGGATCAGGTGGTTGCCGCCGATGGAGAGGGCGTCTCCGTCACCGGTGATCACCCATACGGATAGATCGGGCCGGGTCGTCGCTACCCCTGTTGCGATCGCCGGAGCCCTTCCGTGGATCGAGTGCATCCCGAAGGTCTTCATGTAGTAGGGGAACCGTGAGGCGCAACCGATCCCCGAGATGAAGACGAACTCCTCGCGTGGGCGTCCCAGAGCGGCGACGAACTGTTGCACCGATGCGAGGATCGTGTAGTCACCGCACCCGGGACACCAGCGCACCTCCTGGTCCGTTTGGAAGTCGGCCCTTGTATATGAGGGGGTAGTCATTCGACCATCTCCTGAATCTTTTCCATGATCTCTGATATCTTGAATGGCTCACCCGAGACCTTGTTCAGGCCGGTGGCATCGATGAGAAACTCGGCCCTGATTACTTTCATCAGTTGTCCTGTGTTGAGCTCGGGGATGAGGATCTTGTCGTATGAGCGGAGCAAGTCGCCCAGATTGTTGGGCAACGGGTTGAGATATCTCAGGTGTGTGGTAGCGACCTTGCGACCTACTAGCCGAGACCTATTGGCAGCGGCCCGGATCGAGCCGAAGGTCGATCCCCATCCGAAGACCAGGATCTCGGCATCTTCGTCACCATCGACCTCCAACGGAGGAATATCGTTGGCGATGTTGGCCACCTTCCACGCTCTGGCGTCGGTCATCAATTGGTGGTTGTTTGGGTCGTATGAGACATCACCGGAAAGGGCATCCTTCTCCAGTCCACCCACCCGATGCTCCAGTCCGGCCGTTCCAGGAATCGCCCACGGCCGGGCGAAGGTGTCGACATTTCGCATGTAGGGGAGGAACTTCCCATCGGGTCCATTCGGGTATTTGGCGTACTCGACGTCAATCTCGGGAATGGAGTCGAGGTCTGGCAGACGCCAGGGCTCGGAGGCGTTCGCCACGGAGTTGTCGCTCAACAAGATCACCGGCGTCATGTACTTGACGGCGATCCGAGCGGCCTCGATTGCCATGAGGAAGGCTTCCGACGGGGTGGCTATGGCAAGGACGGGGAGGGGGGACTCACCATGGCGACCGTAAAGCGAGAATAGGAGATCGGACTGTTCCGGTTTGGTCGGAAGTCCGGTCGAAGGACCACCGCGTTGCACATTGATGATGATCAACGGAAGCTCGAGCATGAAGGCAAGTGAGATGCCTTCACTCTTCAAAGCGATCCCGGGACCCGAGGAGCCTGTAACCGCGAGGCTGCCGGCAAACGCGGCGCCAATGGTCGAGCCCACAGCGGCAATCTCGTCCTCGGCCTGGAAAGTCCTGACGCCGAAATCCTTGTGCCGAGAGAGCTCGTGGAGAATGTCGGATGCCGGGGTAATGGGGTAACTGCCGTAGAACAGCGGGAGTCCCGACTTCCGGGAGGCGGCGATCAAACCCCAGGCCAGAGCGGTGTTGCCGTTCACGTTGGTGTAGGTGCCTGGCTCGAGGGCGGCAGGTTTCACTTCGAAAGTGTTCTTGGTCGCCTCGGTGGTGACACCGAAGTTGTACCCGGCCTGGAAGGCGGCGATGTTGGCCGCGGCCACTTCCTCTTTCTTTCCAAACTTCTTTTCGATCCAGTCGATCGTCGGTTCGGTGGGCCGATGAAAGAGCCATGCCATCAGGCCGAGGGCGAAGAGGTTCTTGGAGCGAAGGACATTGCGCCCCTTTACGCCGGTGTCCTTGACGGCCTCCTTTGTGAGGTCGTCCATCGGGACCTTGATCACCCTGTACCCCTTCAGGGAATCATCATCGAGAGGATTCGATTGGTAACCGGCCTTTGCCAGATTGCGCTCGTCGAATGCGTCACTGTTGACGACGAGTGTCCCTCCCTGACGCAGATCCTTGAGGTTGGTCATCAGGGCCGCCGGATTCATCGCAACCAGACAGTCGGGTTGATCCCCGGCTGTGAGGATGTCGAAGTCCGCGATCTGAACCTGGAAACTGGATACTCCGGGAAGGGTTCCGGCAGGGGCCCTTATCTCCGCAGGGAAATTCGGAAGGGTCGCCAGGTCATTCCCGAACAGGGCCGACGCGTCGGTGAACCTATTGCCTGCCAACTGCATCCCGTCGCCTGAGTCGCCGGCGAATCGGACCACGAGTTTGTCGATCTCCTCGGTTGGAATTGGTGATGTGGTGGGTGTGGCGGGGTCGTCGGCCACGCGGTCACTTCCTTGTAGGTCATCTGTGCGCGATCGCGGTCTCTGATCAGGGAGACCGGAACCGCTCATCTGAGTTTTGGGTTCTATCCAAGTCTATCCGCCACCTGGCATACGTGGGTCAATCGGAGGGGGCTCAAACCCCACCAGTTCCTGAGTTTCCAGAGACCGCCCAAACGCGATCAGCGCCGATTCCGAGCCTGGAGACCCGATCACTTGTAGCGACGCCGGCGGCGCCCCGCTATTCATCAGCGGCAGGGCGATCGCCGGATGCAGAGAGTGGTTCACCAGCGCCGAGAAGTAGGAGAGGACAGCCCGATAGTGACGATCTCCGATGCCCTCTTCACCGATGACCTTTCGCCTCACGGGGACAGTGGGTGTTATCAGGAAGTCGACGGTGCTCAGCGCGTCTGAGAACCTGGTTCGGATCATCTCCTGCCACACCTTCGCGTTGGCACTATCCTTCTCCGTCACCAGATCGGCGTCTGCGAGACGTCGAGCAACATCCGGCCCGTAACGCTGATGTTCCTGCCGGAACTTGCTATGAACCACTCGCACCTCCTCGGCGATGGAATTCCAGAGCTCAATCGCTGGTTCTGCGTCAGGCATGTCAACGGAGTGAACTTCGTGTCCCATGTCGCGCAGCGCGGTTACGGCATTTTCGAACGCTCCGGCAATGTCATCTCCCATCGGGCTGTTCTCGTTCCATGGCTGGGGAACCCCCAGTCTCATCGGAGTCGGGTCGGGCTCGGGTGCGGGGTCGGACGACATTGCCCGATAGGCGAGGTCGAGGTTTTCGATCGAGTCGGCCAGAGGTCCGACGGTGTCGATCGAGCCGACCAGGGGAAAGACACCGTCGAGCGAGATCCGACCGTGGGTCATCTTCAGTCCGAAGGTCCCACACAAGGCGGCGGGAACGCGAACGGAGCCACCCGTGTCGGTGCCGATGGAGATGGGAGTGATGCCGCTGGCGACGGCCACGGCAGAGCCCCCCGACGAGCCGCCGGGAGATGTGGTCTGGTCCCAGGGGTTGCGGATTACACCCCAATGGGGGTTTTCCGACGAGAACCCGAAGGCCCATTCGTGGAGCCCGGTCTTTCCGATGATGACTGCCCCGGCTTGTTCAAGCGCGGTCACGCATGGTGCGCTGGCCGATGGCATCTCGTGGTAGAACGCTGAGCCAGCGGTGGTGACGCGGCCCTTCTGGTCGATCAGGTCTTTTAGCCCCACCGGCACACCGGCTAGTGGCCCGACGTCTTCACCCCTCTTGATTCTGGCGTCGATCTCGGAGGCCGCCTGGAGTGCCCCCTCGTCGTCGATCGATATGAACGCGTTGAGTGTGTCTTGGGTGGCGTGGGCCTTCTCGAGGGCAGTCTGGACCCGGCTGACGGCGGAAGCAGCACACACCCCCGGGAAACTAGTCGAGCGTGTGCTGTTAGGTGACCTCATGCGCTGGTGCCCAGGGCTCAATGGAATTCTCTTCATGGTCACGGAACGTGGCACTAGACTACGAAAAGTGGGATTGTTCTGAGGGGATACGTTGCCCTGAGGACGCAACGGAAATTGGGGGCACGATGAGGTGGAGGCATGTGAGCAGCGAGAAGGCTGCCGCTAGGGGAGAGCGGGGCGCATCGTTGGTCGAGGCCGCCATGGTCCTGCCATTGCTCATCATTCTGTTCTTGGGGATTGTCGACTTTGGCGTCGCGATATCTGACTACAACCAGCTTCGCCAGGGGGTTCGCGAGAGTACCCGGAGGGCTGTTGTCGCCGACGTGGGTAGTAATAGTTCATGTTCTATATCTGGATCTCCTTCAGGCGACACCCAAAGGCTGGTTTGTCTCACCAAGGACAAGACCGGTCTGGACGAGAACAATGTTCGGGTTGAGATCAAGTTCGACCCCTCATACGAGGAGGGTGATGCGTTGATCGTTTGTGCCCAGTACCCGCTGTCGAGCATCTCCGGGCTTTTTGGTGGCTTGATCGACGGGATAGTCGTTCACGCCCAGTTGGATATGAGAATTGAGAAAAAGCTGGTCCCTGACCTAGGGGCTTTCCAGGAAGCAGCACTTCCAGGAGGATCTTGGTCATGCGGATGATTCGTCGTCGAGAAGACTCTGGCAATGAGGAGCGGGGAGCGGTCCTGGTGCTCACGGCTTTCCTGATGGCGCTCCTGCTGGGGATAGCGGCTCTCGCGGTTGACATCGTGATCTTCCAGCAGGCAAGGATCAGGGCGCAGGCAACCGTAGACGCGTCTGTTCTTGCGGCAGTGCAGGATTTGCCGATCGATATTGCCACAGCGACCGCTGCTGCCCAGGAATACGCCCTTCGCAACTACGACGTTGCCGCCGGCGCCTGGCCGGGGTGCTCAGATCCTCAGGCCCTTTCAGTATCGACAGGGGTGAGCTGCATCTCGGTGAACGCCGAGACCCCTCCGACACTCATTCGTGTTCGTCTTCCGGACAGACCGGTGGAGACATTCTTCGCACCGATCCTTGGAATGGACACGTTCAGCGTGAGTGCCGCCGCAACGGCCGAGATCGAGTATTCGGGCGGGTCTTCAGAAGTACCTACAGACGAAGGGGGCGCCACTCCCCAGGAAATCGCCGACTTTGTCAGAGCGGGCGATCCCGGAGGTGGCTATGACACATGTGGCCCAATTGATCCGCCTTCCTCCCTTCCGAGCGGCCCCGGTGCCACTCACTGGGGCGAATACATCTTCGTATTCGAACACCTGCCCATTGGCGGAGCAGAGTTCGGCGAGACGACAACGGTGTGTGGCACCAGTGCGGAGGCCGTCACCGACCC
>JAZFTT010000178.1:0-23131 GCA_036446835.1 Acidimicrobiia bacterium | reverse complement strand
CTAGTGGCCCGTCTTACAAATGATTGCCGGGTCTCTCCGGCCCTCGACGCCGCTCGCGGTGTCCTCCGCCTCGACGCACCTACAGGTGCGCCTTCGTTGTGCGTCCTTGCGATTCGAACGCCGATGCCTCGGAGACACCCTGACACCATTTGTGCGACAGACCACTAGCCGGTCAGGAATGGGCCACAAACGACCGATTCCACGAGTGTCGGCCCCTGGACCGTGCCGGATCGTCTCGTCGCTGCAAAGTCGGAAGCGGCGAAGCCAGTTCTTCTCGAACAGTACCTTTCCAATGATCCGCCTACGCTCGCCAGCAGTAGAGTGGCGCCAAGGCTCAATCTGGCAAGAAGTCCTGTCCGCACTCGACGAGCGTAGGGATTTATCGGAGTTCCACGAATGGGACAGGTCCATACCGGACTCAGATCCCGACGCTGTGATTACAGTTCCGAATGGGAAGGAGGTGGAATTCGCGATGCTGAAGATGGCCGTTGGCCACACTGAGGAGTTTGAAGCCGATCTGGCTGCGGCCGACCTCATCGAGCGGTGCAACGAGGCCTTGGGCGACCTGGAGCCTCAGGCAGGGTGGCTTCTTGCCAGCCATGACCTCGACCTGGAGGCCCTTGTTCGCCTCCTCAGAGACTCTTATCCGGACATCGAGCTCATCGGATGTACGACGCTGGCTCCCATGTCGTCGGCGTCGGACTTCGCCGAAGGCTCGACGACGCTCACCCTTTTTGCATCTGATGTCGTGGAGTTCTCCGCCGGGTTGGGCAGGAATGTCACTCAGGATGTTGATGCCGCCGCTGCGGAGGCAATGGCGGCCGCCGGTGTTGGCCCTGGTACCAAAGTTGCGCTCTGTATCACCACCCCTTCTGTAGAAGGCATAGATCCAACCTCCGTCACCAATGCCCTCGGGAAGGTGTTGGGTCCGGATGTGCCGGTCTTTGGCGGTGGCGCCGTCCCCGACTTCCCGGTGGAGATGCCATGGGTCGGAGGGATGCAGTTCTACGGCGGCAGGGTCTTTACCGACTCTCTACCTGTGCTGCTGCTGACGGGTCCCTTGAAAGTCTCGGTTGGCGTTGCCCACGGATGGAATGGCGTGGGTCGGAAGGCAATTGTCACCAAGGCCGATGGAGATCGTGTCTACGAAATCGACAACGAGCCGGTGGCCGAGTTCTACCGGCGCTACCTCGACGTCGCCGAGCCCGCTCTGGCCAATCCTCTCGTGGTGCATGACGAGCTGGCGAATCGCGACTTCCTCAGGGCACCGGTTTTCTACGACGAGGAGGAGGGGGCAGCAATATTCCTCGGGTCCGTGCCCGAAGGCGCAACGGTGCGCATTTCCATGGCATCCACCGAGGAGATCCTCGCCGGGACCGATTCGTCGCTCAATGAGGCTCTGGAAGGGTATCCGAAAGAGTCTCAACCGGAGGGCGCCCTCATCGCATCGTGTGCTGTCAGAAACCTGGTTCTCGGGTCACGCACCCGTGACGAATTGGAGCGCATTCGGAAGGGGCTCGGTTCGGAGACACCGGTATCGGGTTTCTATGCGTTCGGTGAGATCTCGCCGCTGGGGGAGGGCACGACCCCGAGATTTCACAACGAAACATGCGTGACGGTTCTGCTCGGAACGTGACAGACGACGGCTCGAGGACGAAGCTCGACGAACTCGAGAAGGAGAACCGGGCTCTCAAGAAAAGGCTGACCCGTACGCAAGGGAAACTGCAGAGCCTCGAAACATTGCAGGGTCAAAACGCAAACCTGCTCCGAGCGTTGATGACCGACCTGGATGCGGAGCGCGCCGAATCCGAGAAGCTGCTGTTGAACATCCTCCCTGCGCCGATCGCCGAACGCCTCAAAGCCGACTCAGGTGTCATTGCCGACAGGTTCGATTCGGTGAGCGTTCTGTTCTCGGACATCGTGGGTTTCACCCCGTTGGCCGAGAGCCTGTCCCCTGAGGAAATGGTCGCGTGGCTCAATGACGTCTATTCAGAGTTCGACGCTTTGGTCCAGAGGCACGGAGTGGAAAAGATCCGCACAATCGGTGACGGCTACATGGCTGCGGCCGGAGTTCCATTCGAGCAGGAGGATCATGCCCGAGCTCTCGTCATTCTCGCCTTGGACATGAAAGCCCATTTCGAGACGTTGCCACCAATTCACGGGCATAAAGCCAATTTTCGCATTGGAATCAGTTCTGGATCCGTGGTCGGGGGTGTCATCGGTACCTACAAGTTCCAATATGACATCTGGGGAGACACCGTTAACACCGCATCTCGTATGGAGTCCCATGGGGTGCCAGGACGAATCCACATCTCGGCCGCAACACATCAGCTGATTCGGACTGATTTTCGATGCGTGGCGCGCGAGCCCATCGAGGTCAAGGGCAAAGGGATGATGAACACCTGGTTTGTCGAGGGGCCCGTCGGTTCCTGAATCAGAAGCGGCGAAGCCAGTTCTTCTCGAACAGCACTTTGCCAATGTGCCAGCGACGGCTCGGCGGATGAAGATTGATCTGTGGCGATGGTTCGGCGTAGAAGTTACCGCTACCAAAACCTGCCTTCCCCGAGCCGGTTTCGATGAAGCACTCGCCGTGGCCGTCGAATCTCGTCGAAGTTCCTTCACCCGTAATAGCCGTGGCAATGTTTCGGGCAACGACTTTGGCTTGGCGTTCGGCAAACACACCTGCCATCGGCAGCGGCTTTCCTACTTTGAGGGGGATCCGGGTGACATCACCTATGGCGTATACGCCCGGATGACCCGTTTCCATGGTGTGCCGATCGACCGTGATCCAGCCATCCTCGTCGACCAGATCGGTCTTGCTCACAACGTCCGGCGGCCGGTGCGGTGGCACGAAAGCGAGGAGGTCGAATCCGGCACTCACCCCGTTCTCGAAGAAGACAGTGTTGGTTCCGGTGTCGACGTGGGTCACCTGATGCTCGGGGTGATACCCGATCTCCTGGTCTTCGACCATCTGGCGCACCGCTGCCGAAACATCAGGCCCGGTCACTCCCATTGGTGCCGGCTCGGCGGCATATAGGTCGACCCGGGTCTCTGAGCCGACACCCCTTCTTCCACAGAAATCCTTGATCAGCATGGCCGCCTCATATGGTGCGGCAGGACACTTGTAGGCCGGCGCCGCGGTCAAAACAATGATCTGTCCACCCTCGAAGTTGGTAAGTGCGTCGTACAGACTCGTGGCTCCAGACAGGGTGAAGAAGCAGTGTCCAGCCTCGGCAAGTCCTGGAACTGCGTCCAGGTCCAGCTCGGCACCCAGAGAAACGACCAGATGGTCGGCATCCAATGTCTGTCCGTTGTCGAGACGAACCTGTTTTGTCTCAGGCAGAATCTCGACGATCTCATCCTGGATGACCTCGATACCCTTTCGGCTCAGCTTCTCGACCGGTCGGGTGATACTGGATTCGGATCGTGAACCGGTCATCAACCAGAGAAGCGACGGCGAGAAGAGGTGGCGGCTCTCCCGGTCAACCATGATCACCCGGTGCTGTGTCGGCAGCCGCTTGCGCAGGGTCATTGCCGAGACGACCCCTCCCACGCCGCCACCGAGAACTACCACTGTTCTGGAGTCGTTCATTGTGCTTCCTTCCGATGGATTCTCTTCGGTAGCGGATCAGAAGACGAGGACGTTGTCGGCCTCCTGTGTCCGGTCGGTGAGCTCCTCCATGGAACTTCGATGGCACCCGTCGACCAGGCCATCATCGTCGAGGCCGCGGGCATCCATGCAGGTGCCGCAGACACCAACAAAGCCTCCACGTCGAATCACGGATCTGAGCATGACCTCTATGTTGTAGTAGCCCTTGGGCACATTCTGCCCCGCACGGGCACAGCCGGCAGCGTCACCGATGAGAAAGACCTTCACGACCTCCCCATCTCGCTTGGCAAGCGAGCCCGCCAGTCGCAAGCCGTTGTAGCTGCGTTCCGTTCCGTACGGCCCATCGTTGAGGATGATGAGTGTGCGAGCCATAGTCGCCCCTTTCTCAGATCATCGTCACCCATCGTCACCAAACCGGCCAGTGCCAAAGGTCCCGAGAAGGCGTCGGGCGGTCTCGATTACGGGCGGGACGGCCCTACCGCAAGTCCTATTTCATCGCGGCCTGGGTAGCTCAAAGGCCTCGGCTCCTGAGATAGGTTCGGCGGGCGTCAGCTCGGGATTTGCCGAGTAGTCGGCGATCTCTCTGAATCGCAGGAGGTTCAGCATTGTCACCGGGCCGAGTCGACGGCGCCAACTCTCATGGGGATTGACTTCACTTGGCGGCGGCTGTTGGCTCGGAGCGAAGTGTCAAACTCTTCACGCGTCCCGATTGGGCGTCTGCGAGCCCACGCTTTAGCTCTGAAATGGCCTCGGTGTCTTGATAGTGGGCTGCTTCGGCAGGGGTTAGGACTATTGCCTGATGCAAGACCAAACCCCCGTCCGGTAGCGGATCCACAATCAGTTGAGTGTCTTTCAGGCCAAAGCGGGCCAACGACACGCGTCCACGTGCATCAACATCCACGATCGTGCGTTTCTGAGTCACGTCTTGTCCTTTCGAGTTCTGAATCAAAGTATACCGAATCTAGCCCATATTGCCTAGAGTGGGTAAAGGCCCCAACTGGGTAGTGAAAAGCAGGATGTAGAAGTGGACTTTGTCGTAACCGAGGCGTTCTATTCGAGTTATCAGGCCGTCACCAACTCCGAGGCCAGAGTTATTGATGCGGTGATAAGACGTTTGCTGGTCGACAGCCTCTCGGGTTGGGCTCGTCAGGGAAGAATCAAAGGTGACATCGGAAGCGCCTGGATCGTCTCGGCTGCGACCCAGAGTAAGGATGTCCGGCTTTGTTGGGACTACTCCGACGACGAGAACCTGGTTCTTCTTGCGTTGGTATTGCGCTGAGCAAATCGCCATCCTCGCCCGGTCTAGCCGGCGGGGCTGACAGTGACCGGGATCGCGTTGAGGGTGGCGTTGCCCGAGAGCGGGTCGAGGTCGTTCTCGTCGCTGAGGATGTTCGAGTTGACGCCGGGTCTCGCCGTCGCCACCGAGGTGGACATGCCCTCCCGGTCATGACCCCAGCCGTGGGGCAGGCTGACCACACCGGGCATGATGTCCTCGGTCAACTCTGCCGTTGCGACGATCTTGCCCGTTGCCGACGCCACCTCTGCTGGTTGACCATCGTCGATCTCGAGGTTTGCTGCGTCGTCGGGATGAATGAGAAGCGTGCACCGGTCGCGTCCTTTCACCAGCACATCGATGTTGTGCATCCACGAGTTGTTCGACCGCAAATGGCGACGACCCACCAGCAAATACCCGCCGTTGGTCTTGGCGTCGATCGCTGCCTCAAGATTCGGCAGATCGTCGAGGATCTGTCGTGGAGCGAGATCGACGGTGCCGGTGGGAGTGCACAATGCCTCGGGAAGACGCGGTTGCAGCGGCCCAAAGTCGATGCCGTGAGGTGTCGCCTCCAGTTTGGCCAGAGTGAGACCGTCGGAAACCTCGCCGAATTGATCGCCGTAGGGACCGGCGCGCAGCATCAGGTCGAGGAAACGCTCCGGGCCGCGTCGGTCGCCGATCATCGTGATGATCTCACCGGCGTCGCGACCATGAATAGGGGACAACTCGTCGTCGACCATGTGCTCGAGATAGGTGGTGAAGGCGAAGTCATCGACGACGGCGGCGTCGACGTCCGCTCCCTGACCGGCGACGATCGCGGCGAGTTTGCACAGGATCTCCCACTCCTCCATACCCACCTTGTTCGGGAAAATGGCAGGGGAGTAGTTGGCGACGTTACGCACCGACAGCCCGGTAAAGGCCAGGTCGTAATGGGTCCTCTGCAATGGAGACGTTGCCGGGAGGATCACGTGGGCGCGTCGGCTGGTCTCGTTGCGGTAGAGGTCGATCGAGACCATGAAATCGAGCTGGCCGAGGGCGTCGTCGAGACGGTCGGCATTGGGAGTTGACGCAACCGGATTGCCGGCAACGACGACCATCGCCTTGATCTGGCCCTCCCCGGGTGTGGTGATCTCCTCGGCCATCACGCCGGCAGGCAACTCGCCGCGAACCTCAGGCAGATCCCTGACTCTCGACGACCATCGTCCGGTTTGGAACCCGCGAGGCTTTCGGGGGCGGCCGCTTGCAGGCTCGGAGAACATTGCGCCGCCTGGCCGGTCGAGGTTGCCGGTGAGAGCGTTGATGAGGTCTATCAGCCAAGAGGACACCGTGCCGTGGCGGACAGTGGAAGTTCCGACACGACCGTAGACCACGGCTGAACCGGCGGTGGCCAACTCCCGGGCGATGCGACGGATGATGTCAGCGGCGATTTGTGTGGTGGCGGCTACACGTTCGGGCGTGAACGGAACAACCGCGGCAGCCGCCCGGTCGAAACCCTCGTAGAAGTTGGGACCGGGAGCAGTCAGGTTCTCCTCGATCAGGGTTGCAGCGATGGCGGCGAGGAACAGGGCGTCGGTGCCGGGCCGGATGACAAGATGTTCGCTGGCGTTGGCCGCAGTCTTCGATCGGCGAGGATCCACCACCACCACCCGACCACCCCTTTCCTTGATGGCTTCGAGGCGGCCCGGCCAGTCGGGCGCGGTGGCGAGGCTGCCGTTGGACTCATACGGGTCGGCACCGAGCATGAGCAGATAGTCGGTTCGGTCGATGTCCGGCACCGGGATCAGGTCCGGATGGCCGAACATGAGACCGCTGGAGAGGTGTTTGGGCATCTGGTCGACTGTCGACGCCGAGAAGATGTTCTTGGTGCGCAAGGCGCGGAGAAAGATCTGGTTGTAGAGGATCCCGGACAGGTTGTGGATATTGGGGTTGCCCAGGTAGACCCCAACAGCGTTGGACCCGTGCTCGTCGATGATTGGCGCCAGACGCTCGGCAATGAGGGAGAACGCCTCCTCCCAGGTGGCATCACGCCAGCCATCGTCGGTGCGGATCTGCGGTGCCCGCAATCGATCAGGGTCGGTTTCGAGTTGCTTGAGAGTGGAGCCCTTGGGGCAGATGAACCCGTGGGAGAAGACATCTTCACGATCACCCCGAATGCGTTGCACGGCGCCATTCTTGATTGTGATTTCCAGACCACACGTGGCCTCACAGAGCGGGCAGGTTCGGAATTGAGTTCGGGTGCCGTCTTGAACGGTCATGTGTCCTTTGGTTCGCTACGAGAAATGTACTCGGCGTCTTGTCCCGGGCGGGAGATGTCCTACTCGAAGTGCGCTGCGAGATGGCGGAACTGGTCCTTGAGGGTCCGTCGCGCCAGCCGTGGGTAGACCCATTTGGCGAGGCCGGGAGACTTGTGAAACGAGGCTTGCGTCACCTGGGTGATCCGGCTTCCTTCTCCTTGTGGTTCCACGGTGATCTCTATCTTCCGGTCCTGGAACCTGTCGGACACGAGCCACTTCACCGAATGATCGTCGAGTTGGACGATCTCGACGTCGACATCGAACTCGATGCGCTTTCCACCCGGTCGGTCGAGGTGCTGATGAAACCGGAACCGGGATCCCACATCGACAGAGTCACCATCGACCAGATCCGCGGTGTCCACATTGGGACACCACAAGGGGTCGTTCCTGGTGTCGGCGATGAAGCGGAGTAACTCCACGGGTGGCGCCGGGATGTGAGCCGACACGCTTACGGCGCGCACGGGATGGTTTGGCATATTCGAGTGCGAGACGATAGGCCCCGAGACCGAAGATCGACGGATCAGGTAGTTTCACACCATGTTTCGCACTCTGGAGCCAGCGGGAGATCCGATCGACATCCTGGAGATGCTCTTCTCTCAGAAGAGAGTGCGAGAGGACAGACCGTGGGTGATGTTCAACATGGTCGAGTCGGTGGACGGTGGCACCGCCGTGGATGGCGGAGCCAGTGCTCTGAACGACGCAGACGACCGCGCTCTCTTTCTGGCGATGAGGGCGGTGGCCGACGTCGTCCTCATGGGCGCCGAGACGATCCGTTCTGAGGGCATGGGGCCGGTGCGGATGAGTGAGGAGATGAGTCGCTACCGAGCCAAAGCTGGATTGGAAGGCGTTCCCCGGATGGTGATCCTCACCCGGAGTCTCAGTCTGAACCCGGAGGCCCGGGTCTTCTCCGACCCCGATGAGCGTCCCACGATCCTGACCGGAAACGAGGCCGACCAGGACCGTCTGGATGCGTTATCTGAGGTGGCCGATGTCGCCCAGATCGACAACCTGGATGGCAACGGAATCGTCGATCATCTCGGTGCGGCGAAAGTGATCCTCTGCGAAGGTGGCCCCACCGTCAACAGCGTCCTGATGGCCGCCGGCATGGGCGACGAGATCAACATCACCATGTCGCCGATGCTGGCTCTGGGGGAGTCGAAGCGAATCGCTCATGGGGAGCCGCTGCAACCACCCATCAACATGAGGTTGGATCGAGTCGTTTCCGGTGATCGATCCCTTTTCCTCAGATACATCAGGGCATCAGCAGACTTCCTGGGAGCTCGCTGAACAAGGCATGTCACCCATCTCGACGACCAGATCATCGCCATTCGCAGTGTCCTCGGCTTCACCATTTCGCCATAAGGAGTGGCCAATCCTCGTCCTTGCGACTGGCGCGCCTGGCCGCCGATCTGAGCAACGGCATTGATCAGCAGACGCCTATAGGATCTTCTGGATCTGAGCGATTTGGCGGCTGAGTCCGATCGCTACCAAGAGGGCCAGCGATCCGTATCCGGTGATCATTGCGGTTCGTGACAGCCAGTCGGGGATGGTTTCGAGGAAGGACGAGGCCTGTCGGACGCCGGTGGAGGCGACCATGATGAGGATGATCGCCAGGAATCCGAAGTCGGGCTCGCATCCGCAGAAGCTGGGCACAGCGAACAGAGCAATCACAAGCAGAAGAGCGATTGTGCCTAGAGAGGTGACAACCAGATATCCGACCTGCTCTCGGTCTTGGGCAGGAGGAAGTCTCCGATTTGCCAGCCAGTAGACGCCAGAAACGGCGAGACCGAAAATGAAGTGAAGGCCAACGAACATGGCCACGTTCAAGGCGGGAGGGTCGAGGATCAGGAAGTCAACCGAGTCGAAAGGACCCTGGCCTCCTGTTACCGCAAGGACTACCACTCCGAACCCCACGCCCTGAATAGGCCCCAGCCATTGCAACCACGGGTCCGACCCGACGACCGCAACGCTTCCTGCGACACCACTGAAAACGCCTACGAAGATGATCAGAGCGAGAGTGCCGCCAATGGTGAACTCCCCGATCCGGTTCCCGTTCTCTGTTAGCCGCCCAACCATTTCCGGCCCCGCTGCCAATGCGGAGATACGCATGACGATCCGGCCGAGAACACCACCCACGAGAACTCCGCTGATCACACTGGCTACGCCGAGCAGAGCGACGCGGCGGAATACCTTGTTCATCGCGAGTCGGCTGCTCACCGCAACATCAGGACCCGACATCTATGCGAACCTACCCCACGGCCCACTCTCATACTCGAGCGCGGGAATGAGCACCGCCCGGTGTGGTGTTCCTCCGTGCATGGGTAGACCGGTGACACTCGGTTTCGACCGTATTTCGTTTCGTCTACGTGGCCTGGTCGGACGGTGAGCTCGCTCCAGAGGAGATAACAGGGATCTGTGATTTGGTGGCCGGATATTCGGGGATTGGCGAGGACCGTCAGGTGGCCCTTCGGCGGTGGCTTGACCCACCGACACCTCAGGAATTGGAGGCCCTGAGCCTCCAGATCGTCGAATGGGCAGAGTCGCTGAGCGTCGAAGCAGCCGAGTCGGTGGTGGACCTGGGAGTAGCCATCGCGGAATCGACAAGCCCCGAAGCGAGTGTGACGGCGAGGAGATGTCTGCACTGGCCGATATTCAGAATGAGTATGGCCCCTTCGGTCCGGTGCCTGCCGTTTTGGGAGGGCCGATCAGGCTTCGAGATCTGATCGAGCCGGCGTCATCTTTCGACACAGAGCGACTGACCTCGATTATCGACGGGAAGCACACCCAGATCCGCGGTCGGATCAGAACGGTGCTCACCCGGCCGGAGTTCGCCTACCCGGACCAACCCGACAGAGACGCCTACCCCGAGTTTGTCCTGGCATGGACCCGGATCCTGGCCGAGGGAGTCTTCGAGGTTCTCATTCACTGCTTCGACCGAAGCTCCGACTATCAGATCCGGCCGAATGTCTTGCTCGTAGAGAGTCCGCAGCATTCCATCGTGGACTGCCCCAAGACTTCTGCCGCCGGTCAGCACAAATGCCTTCATGCCACGAACAACCCCGGGGGCAGGTTGAGGCTTCCCGTGCCTGATTGGCAGCGGCCCGAGATGATCTGGCAGGCTGGGGCTTATGCGTTACGAAAAAGTGCAATTTGCCGGTTCAGATGGCCAGTCACTAGCCGGAAGGATCGACTTTCCGCTCACCGGCGAGCCGTTGGCTTACGCGCTTTATGCCAACTGTTTCACTTGTCACAAGAACCTGAGTGCAGTCGGTCGCATCGCCGGGACCCTCGCCCACCACGGCATCGCCATGATGCGGTTCGAGTTCACCGGTCTTGGGGATAGCGAAGGCGATTTCTCGGAGACCAACTTCTCCACCAGCGTCGAGGACTACGTCCATGCTGCCGAGTTTCTGGAGAGGGACTACGGCGGTCCTGAGCTTCTGATCGGGCATTCACTGGGAGGGGCAACAGCCCTGGAAGCCACCTCCGCGATCGAGTCGGCTCTGGCTGTGGTGACTTTGGCGGCGCCGGTCACTCCCAAGCACCTCGAGCGTCACATCGCCGCCGACCTTGCCACGATCGAGGCGGAAGGCGAGGCACAGGTGGTTCTGGCGGGCCGCATGTTCACGTTCCGTCAACAACTCATCGACGACATCCGGCGATCCCAGGTCGACGAGGCCATCGCCGGCCTTGGTCGACCACTTCTGGTCATTCACTCGCCGACGGACAACGTGGTCGGAATCGAGAATGCGGCGGAGATCCTCGACCTGGCACGTCATCCGAAGAGCTTCATCTCCCTCGACGGCGCCGACCATCTGATCACCGTCGATGACGACGCCCGTTATGTGGCCGAGGTCATCGTCTCGTGGGCGAACAGGTACACCAGCGGCGACCTGGCTGCACATTCCCAGCCCGATTTCATCAGTGAGGCCCCGGAGAGCGTGACCGTGGTACGGATCGAAGATGGTTTTCGCACCGACATCATCTCCAACGGCTTTCCGCTGGTTGCTGATGAGCCGGCAAGCGTCGGCGGCACCAACACCGGGCCCACTCCTTACGACTACCTGCTGGCCTCGCTCGGTTCGTGCACCGCGATGACGCTGCGAATGTATGCAGACCGAAAGAAGTGGCCGCTGGAAACGGTGACCGTCCGGCTCAGTCATCACAAGGTGCATGCAAGGGACTGTGCCGATTGTGAATCCGACACCGGTTACGCCGACCACATCGATCGCGAGATCGAGGTGGCGGGGCCACTCAACCCCGAGCAGCAACAGCGGCTTGCTGAGATTGCCGATCGCTGCCCGGTCCACAAGACACTCCACAGCGAGGTAATCGTGAACAGCCACCTGACGACCGCGGGATGAGCGCTTCCGTCACTGTCATCGTTCGAGTCGAGCCATGAGAAAACTGGTGATTCTCACCAAGAACCTCATGGACGCCAGCCGGGTACAAGCTGCCATGCCTGACTCCGCAGTTGCCCGCTCCCTCACTGACGACGCTCTCACCAACGCCGATTTGATCCTGCTCGACTTGAGCAGCGGGATAGCTCCGGCCGAGGTGGTCGCCATCGGGCCACCTGTGGTCGCCTATGGCCCCCATGTCGACACCGAAGGGCTCGCGGGTGCCGTTGCCGCCGGGTGCCGGGAAGCACTGCCCCGATCCCGGGTATTTCAGCGTTTGTCCGATCTGTTCGATTGAGCTCCCTCGGGAATAGGGCGTTTGGGGCTTTAACCTCAGCAGCAATGACCCTCCGTGCCGTGCTGTCGCTGGCATTTGTCCTGGCTGTGTCGGCATGCACCGGCCAGAGTGCCGTCACTACCACAGAAGGCACTCCTGGCACCGAAGACAGCGATCAGCCCGCGGAGTCCGGGGTCGGATCCGGCGAGCTGGTGATTCTCGACGGGAGCGGCGATGTCGTGATTATCAGTTCTGACGGGACCGATAGGCGGGCGATCACCACCGATGCGGGAGATGACGCCGTCTACTTTCAGCCGATTTGGTCAACGGACTCGACACATATCGCCTGGGGTCAAGTCGGCACCGGCGGCTTTGGCGTTGGCTACCGCGGCGTGGAGGAGAATGACCCCACGGTTGTCCCGATGGTTGGCCTTCCCTTCTATCTCTATTGGGCTTTCGACGGAGAGAGTATTGGCGCACTGCACAACGGCGCAGCCGGCCTGGACCTCGAGTTGGTCGATGTCGCCAGCGGCACATCCTCCATCCTGGATAGCGGTACCCCGTTTTACTTCTCTTGGAATCCGACCGGGGAGCGGATGGTTGTCCACGTCGGTCCCGACCGATTCGAGTTGATCACCACCGACGGCGATCGGCACACCGGGGGCACGACAAGTGCCGACTATTACGTTCCCCAGTGGACCGATAACGGCATCATCCATGTGGATGGGGCAGCGCTGGTCGTCCAATCCCCGGAAGGCGCTCGCCGTGAGGTGGTGCGGGTGAACGGGTTCACAGCTTTTGTCGCCAATCCTCGAGGCACGCGAGCCGCAGTTCAGTCGATCAGAACCGAGGAAGCCATTGCGTTCCAGAACGTTGAGATCGAGACCGTTCCGTCGAATCGTTTGGCGGTGGTCGACATCGAGACCGGAGAGTTCGAGGTGGTCAACGAGGCTCCGGCGCTGGCGTTCTTTTGGAGCCCCAATGGAGAGTCGCTGCTGATCTTCGCTCCGGCGTCTCCGGGTGACGGCTTGGTGGCCCTGGTCTGGACACCCGGTAACGGCACGAGGAAGTACGCAAACTTTGTTCCCTCCGAGCCGGTGGCGAGGGATCTGCTGCCCTTCTTTCCCCAGTACGCCCAGTCGATGAGCTTTTGGTCGCCCGACTCGGCGGCATTCGCCTACCCCGCTGTTGTTGACGGCACCTCTTCGATCTGGGTGCAGCAACTCGATCAGACGACACCGCAACGAGTCTCCCAGGGCAGTTGGGTCTCCTGGTCGCGGTAACAACCATGCGGTATCGGATGTTGTGGTGTCCGGCGATGACTGGTTGTCGTTATTGTAGTTAATAATATCTGTTACTGAGTACAATAACTTCTCATGCCCTATTTCAACAGTTTGAGACTCCGACGACTCCGTCACCTGAAGAGGATGTCATTGGCTGACGTTTCACGGACCACCGGCATTACCAAGGCGCAGCTCTCCCTGATCGAGAACGGGAAAGTCGATCCACGGATCTCGACCGTTGTCAGGATCCTCGAATGCTACGGCTGCGTGCTGGCCGATCTGGGACCAAGTCGAGCGCAACGCCGAACAATGGGGGAGGTTCGAGCTGCCGCGGATAGTGGAGCCTCGAGACTCAGGGCAGCGGGTCTTGGGCCATCCGATCCGGTGGAGAGACTTGATCGCAAGGACCGTCTCTGCCAAGACACGACTGTCGAACGTGAAGCGATGGCGACCCGAGGATGAATGCCGGCGACCGAGCGGTCCTCGCTCTCCGGAAAGCGAATCAGTCCCAGGATGACCTGATTGCCCGGAGTCTCTGGCTGGCGAAGGCGGTTGATCACGTGGTGGCGGATCGCGCCGTTCTGGTCGGTGGCACCGCGGTGAATCTGCACACCGGTTCATATCGCCCGACGGACATCGATATGTGCGCCCATCTCGACCAATCAGATCGCAACGCTCTGGTTGGTCTTGGGCTGCGTCATACCCAGGGGGATCATTTCGCCTACGAGTTCGATGACGGAGAGGTCTGGCTGGTCGAGTTTCCCGACACCCAGGTCGATGGTGACATCTCGACGATCCATCTCAGCCCCGATGATCGTCTGTCTGTGATCAACCGTGAGTCGTTGATCGTTGACCGACTACTCCAGGCCACCGATCAGACCGGGGTGACGTTCGACGAAGCGGTCAGATTGTGTGTCGCCGTGTATCAGGAGGCCGACTGGGAGTGGGTTGGCACTGAGATTGGAAGCCGGGATCTGGTCGAACCGGGTCTTGGGCTCGAGGGCATGTTTGCCCGGGTACTTGATGAGGTGAGATCTTTGACCGGGAGCTAGCTGCTTTTCCTATCAAGGGGTCAGGTAGCGGCCGTGCCAGTCCAACACGGCGTCGAAACGCTCCTTGCGGTGAAGCGGGCTTCCACCCCGGCTCAGCTCGTGTCCCTCGCCGGGGAATCGGAGCATCTCGGTTGTGGTGCCATTGCGCAACAGTGCCATGAAGTACTGCTCAGCCTGCTCTATCGGACAGCGGTAATCGTCCTCGGAATGGAGGATCAGAGTCGGAGTGGTCACATTTTCGGCCAAGGCCAAGGGGCCGAGCTCCCACCAGGTTTTCCACCCTTCGGGGTAGCGGACCCCGGTGTAGTTCTCGGGAAACACCCCTCCGATGTCCGAGGTGCCGGCAAAACTGGTCCACGAGATCAGCGCTCGTTCCACCACCGCCGATCTCCACCGGTCCTCCTGACCGATGATCCACGCCGTCATGAACCCCCCATAGGAACCACCCATCAACCCCATCCGCCCTGAGTCCAGTCTCGGGAATCTCTCGAGGGAGGCCTCGATCGCCGCCCTGACGTCCTCGAGGTCGACATTCCCCCAGCCCTCTCCGACAACGGCACGGGCGAAATCGTGGCCCCGACCCGACGAGCCGCGGGGGTTAGTGGCTATTACCCCGTACCCGGCTCCCGCGTAGACCTGGAACTCGTCGAAGAAGCCAAACCCGTACTGCGATGCGGGCCCTCCATGGATACTCAACAAAACTGGCACAGACTCGTCGCCGTCGGGGAGATGGACCCAGACATCGATCTCACCGTCGCCGGCTTCGACCCGGAAGTGCTCGGGCTCGATGAGTCCCAGATCAATGCTGTTGAGGCTCGTCAGTTGTTGCTCGGCTCCGCCGGGAGTTGAGTAGAGCTCGCCAGGTGAATCCCACTTCGAAGCGGTGAAGACAGGACGCCCGTCGTGGATGTCGAATCCCGTGATGATCCGCTGCCCATCAACGACGGTTTCGATGGTGCCGTCGGACGACACCTCGATCACTCCGAACGTCCCCGAGTCCTCCAGACCGATAACGGCGTTGTCCTCGTTCCAGACGATCGCAGCCGGGCCCGCAGCCGGCGAAACCGAGCCTCGATCGAGATGGCCGGTCAGGGCGGTGAGAGATCCGTCGGACTCTCGACGATAGAGGTAGGCGTCGACCGGATAGGCGGTTTCGACATTGCCGAGCAGGTGAAGAGCTCCATCGGGTCGATAAGACACCGAGTGCCAGACACCCCTGGCAGCGGCTCTCGAAATCTCGCCACTCTCGACGTTGACTTCGAAGACATCATTGCCCGAGACCAGACCCCTGCCCGGGTCGTGATCGGTGATGAAGGCCACCACGCGCCCGTCAGGCGACCAGGCGGGAAATTCCTCGTCGTGATCACCCGGGGTGAGACACCGCGGCTCGAATTCGCCAACGGGGTCAACAACCCACAGGTGACGTCTTCGGTCGTGAGTCGAGCCACGACCGTCGAAGCGATAGGGGACCGACGTGATCCGCCGGGGTCGTCGCTCCCGTTCCTCGTCGTCGATATCGGACCATTCCTCGGTCGCGGTGACGGCGACGACCAGGAGCTTCGAACCGTCCGGTGACCACTCAACAGCCTCGACGCCGTGATCGAATTCAGTGATGACCCTCACTTCGCCGCCGTCGAGCGGCATCACAGCCACCTGCCCCGCGGAGTCCTCGGTCTTGCGTATGAAGGCGAGATTGGAGCCATCGGACGACCATCTCGGAGCCTTGTCACCGGGGCCATTGGTGAGGACACGGTCACCTCGGTCGCCGGCCAGCCAGATCCGGCTGTCGTTGCGATCCTCTTCGATATCCGGTGTCGACACCACCAAGGCGATCCGGCTCCCGTCAGGTGAGATTCGGGGATCGGATGGGATGTTGAGGTTTGTCAGGTCTTCGGGTGTCATCTGTCGGGGGTGAACATACCTGCCGGCTTGAGGGCTTGGTCCGGGATACCAGTACCCTTGTCAGTTCCATGTCTGGAGCCCCTTTTCGCAATGTTGCTTTGGTCGCTCACGTCGACCATGGCAAGAACAATCTGGTCGATGCCATGCTCGGCGCTACTGGAGTGTTCTCGTCGCACGAGGTCCGTGTCGACAGAGTCATGGACTCCGACGATCAGGAGCGCGAGCGGGGCATCACCATCCTCGCCAAGGCCGCTTCCGTCGAGTGGAAGGGAACCAAGATCAACCTTGTCGACACGCCGGGTCACGCCGACTTCGCTGGTGAGGTGGAGCGGGCGTTGGCGCTGGTGGACGGGGTGCTTCTTCTGGTCGACGCAGCGGAGGGGCCGATGCCCCAGACCAGATACGTCCTGTCAAAGGCGCTGGCCCTCCACCTGCCCGCAGTCGTGGTCATCAACAAGGTGGATCGCCCCGACGCCAGGATCGCTCAAGTGGTCGATGACGTGTATCAATTGTTCTTCGATCTCGATGCTTCAGATGAGCACATCGAGTTCGAGGTCATCTCCAGTGTGGCTCGTCAGGGGAGGGCGATGTCGGGTATCGGCATACCCGATGCCGACGCTGATCTCGGCCCGCTGCTCGATGCCATCGTCGACACCATTCCTGGCCCTTCCGGCGATCCGGATGCTCCCCTCCAGGCACTGGTCACCAACCTGGACGCGTCTGACTACCTCGGTCGTCTGGCGATCGGTCGTGTTGTCGAGGGCACGCTCCGAAGTGGAGAACGGGTTGGCCTGTGTCACTCCAACGTCGAGGAGGCTCCGCTGCGGCGGCGTCTCACCCAGCTGATGGGATTTGTGGGATTGGGCCGGGTCGAGGTCGAGGAGAGAGTCGCCGGCGATCTCTTCATTGTTGCCGGGTTCCCCGAAGTGGAGATCGGTGACACCCTCGCCGACCCGTCGGACCCCCAACCCCTGCCGCGGCTGCAGGTCGATGAGCCGGTGCTCCGAATGACTTTCGGCGTGAACACCTCACCGTTGTCGGGGCGATCGGGCAAGCTGCTGACATCACGTCAGATTCGGGATCGACTGGAACGCGAGGTTCTGGGCAACGTGTCTATCCGCATCGGAAACACGGCGTCGCCCGAGGTGATCGAGGTGGCCGGTCGGGGTGAACTCCAGCTGGCCGTTCTCATCGAGACCATGCGCCGCGAGGGCTACGAGATCCAGGTAAGCCGACCACAGGTGATCATCCGCGAGGTCGATGGCAAACCGCACGAACCACTGGAGCGCGCCGTGATCGACGTGCCAGACAACCATGTCGGCACGGTCACTCAGGCCATTGCCCCCCGCAAGGGCAAGGTCACCGATCTCAGACCGGGGGATACGGGGAGAACCGTTTTGACGTTGGAAGCCCCCTCACGAGGTCTGCTCGGATTTCGATCGTTGCTGATGACCGCCACCAGGGGCACCGCCCTCGTGCACCAGCACCAGGCCGGGTGGATACCTTGGGTAGGGGAGCTGCCCCATCGTGTCGGTGGCGCCATGATGTCCGACCGACTCGGATCGGCAACCGGATTCGCCCTCGACAACCTTCAGAAGCGGGGTGAGCTCTTCATCGAGCCCGGTGGCGAGCTGTACGAGGGGATGATCATCGGCGAGGCCTCCCGACCGGAGGAGATGGTGGTAAACGCGACCAAAGCGAAGCAGCTCACCAACATTCGAACTCACGCATCCGACGAGGCCATCAAGCTCAAGCCGGCGCGCAAATTGACCTTGGAGCTTGCGATGGAATGGATTGGGGACGACGAGCTGGTCGAAGTCACGCCCGATGCCATCCGCGTGAGAAAGCGCTATCTCGCCGAGGGCGAACGACGACGCCACCACAAGAAGTAGTCGTCCGGGCGCCTCCCATCGGTGGCGAGTTTCGTGACTTGTGCTAGCTCGAGACCCTTCGTTCGGTCGGCGCCGGGTCTCGCGTCGGGTAGCCCACCCCGCCGGCCACTTCGACGATCTTGTTCCAGAGGGCATGCTGTCCGGCACGGTTATCGATGTGATCCATTTTGATCTCTTCGAGCGGTCCGGTCATCTTTCCCGGCTTCGAAGCTAGGAATTGGCCGGTGACGCCGTCCTCTAGGAGCGCAATCTCGAGGTACCTGCCGGCTCCGTCCGCCACCGAGTGCGACATGCCGGGGATGAGCTTGAACATCGGAACCATCAGCTTTCGCATGTAGAAGGGGGCGTTGTTGATCGCATTGGTGTCCGGGGTACTACCGGGGGAGACCGCATTGACCGTCATTCCTTGTGGAAGCATGCGTGAGAGCTCCGCAGCCCACCAGGCGACGAACATCTTGGTGGTTGCATAGGTATCGGACGGCTTATAACTCAGCGGTGCCTTCATGAACATCTGGGCGTCGATCGCTGCTTCCAGGTCGCCGTCGAAATGCTCTGCAGCAACCTTGTCCAGGTCGAGCGGCTTGAAGGTGGGTACGTCACCCCGTGCGGCCTCCGATCCAGCAATGACAATGCGAGCGTTGGCGCTGAGAAGATCCTTCTCGAGCAGTCGCATAGTCAGAAGGTGATGACCGACCAGGCTGGCCGAAACGGTGGCTTCGAGTCCATCGTCTGATCGACGTAGGTCCTTTGTTGGCGCAATGCCCGCGTTTAGCACGAGAACATCAATCTGGCCTCCGCGACCAGCAAGTTCGGAAG
This sequence comes from Acidimicrobiia bacterium, assembly GCA_036446835.1. Taxonomy (GTDB): domain Bacteria; phylum Actinomycetota; class Acidimicrobiia; order Spongiisociales; family ZC4RG35; genus SZUA-217. The sequence continues at coordinate 4,332 of JAZFTT010000178.1, read as the reverse complement.
CAGCGGCTTCGGCAGTTGCCAGATGGTGGTTGTCGAGGATCAGGGTCTCGAACACTCTCTTGTCTGTACGTGTCTCGAGTTGGGATCTGGTCGTTTTGGCCTTTTCCGCGGTTCGGGTGGTGATGATCACCCGTTCGAACCCCTGCTCGGCGAATTGAGCCGATGCCTCGAGACCCAGTCCTGAACTGGCTCCCGTAACCAGAGCCGTGTGGTGTGTGGGATTCTTCATGGTGACTTCTCCTTTTGGCTGGTCTCATCCGTCACGTGCGGTTACAGCAACCTTTGACTTACCGTTTATTCCAAGTTCTAGATATTTGTCTAAGAATTTGTCTCCGCGGACCCGTGCAAGGCGTGCGATCCACTTGCGGCGTGAAATAGCCGGGACCGACCATTGGTTGTCGAGCTTGCCGTAGTGTCCCGACTCACCGATGGAGGCCCTGACCAAAATGAGCGCAGTTCTCGATCTAGTCGAACTCGGATTCCCGTGGGAAGGCATCGACCCCTTCATCTTCACCGTTCATCACGTCGACTACTACCCGAACGGCAACGATGCACTCGGTCCCGACGAGTCTTTGTTGGGTCGCAACCTCGGTTCCGACTTCTCCTATCAGAAGGGCTGGAGCATGTATCACGGGGTGGCCGTCCCCGGATTTCCCCAGCATCCTCATCGTGGTTTCGAGACAGTCACCGTTGTCAGACAAGGTTATGTGGACCACTCCGATTCGCTTGGCGCCACGGCACGCTACGGCGAAGGCGATGTGCAATGGCTGACCACGGGAAGCGGGATCATGCACTCTGAGATGTTTCCTCTCCTCGAAGAAGACCGTCCCAACCCCATGGAGCTGTTTCAGATCTGGCTCAACCTCCCACCCGAGTCGAAAATGGTCCCTGCCTACTTCGGGATGTTGTGGAGTGAGTCGATCCCCACCATCACGCCGGCCCACGGTGTGTCGGTCGATCTGATCGCCGGCTCGATGGGGAACCACATCCCACCATCGCCGCCTCCCGATTCGTGGGCGTCCCAATCGAAGTCGGATCTCGCCATCTGGCTTATCCGTCTTGACCCAGGCGCCTCGTGGGTGCTGCCACCTACCTCGGAGGGCGTCAACCGGATGCTGCACTGTTTCCTGGGGGATGACGTGATGGTCGACGACACGTCGGTCACGTCGAAGGTTGGGGTCAGACTCGACCCGACCCGAAGTGTCACGCTCGAAAACCGTGGTGAGCCCGCAGAGTTCCTGCTACTCCAAGGCAGACCGATCGGCGCACCCGTCTATCAACTCGGGCCATTCGTCATGAACACGCCTGAAGAGTTGCAGACGGCCGTTGATGACTATCAGCGCACCCAATTCGGTGGCTGGCCGTGGGACAGGTCAGATCCGGTGCACGCCCGGACCGATGGTCGATTTGCCCTCCATGCCGACGGCACGATCGAGCATCGGGACCGTCAGTCGGTCTAGTGCCCTGCCCGGTGACGGGCTCGCGTCACGACCACCACGAAACCGATGAACGCCACGAGGCCCACAAGTTGTTTTGGGCTCAGTGCGATGACGAGACCATTTGAGCCGGCCTCGTTGTTCTCGGACTCGGTCATGGCGTCGACTCTATCCTGATCAGTCATCGTCATCGACTGAGGAGAAGTCTTGGAGATCAAGGGCATCATCTGGATCGGTTCGGCTACCGAGGACCTTGGGAAGACCTCCGGGTTCTTCTCCGAGGTTCTTGGCATGGAGATCACCACTGAAGTGCCCGGTTTCGCACGTCTCGCAGCTGCCAACGGCGACCTTCTCGAGATTTTCGGCCCCGACTCCATGGAGCACAGCCATCTCGACACCGGCCCGGTTGCCGGCTTCTGGGTCGATGACGTCGTGGTTGCGCGTGACGAGCTGCTGGCTGCCGAGGTCGAGGGCGTTACCGAGTTGGAGAAGGGCAGGGACGGTCATCGCTGGTTCTACTTCCGGGCCCCTGACGGGAACTTCTACGAACTTTGTGAGCATCCCCGTCCCCGCCCGGTCAAGGGCAAATCCGCATAGCCCGAGTTGGACAGCTGGCCTCGACGCTTACCTTCCCCGGCAGTTGACACATCTTCTGCCGATGAGTGCCAGCGTCGCCTTGTCGTCCTCCCCGAGGATCGATTCGATTCGGGAGAGCATCGATGCCGGGGCGATGGGTTGTCCGCATACCTCGCATGAGGGCGTCGACTCACGCCGAATCTCGCGTCGGCCGCTCGCCCAATCGACGAGGTCGAAACTCCTCGTCATGGTGATGGCATTGCTTTCGATCTCCGGGCAGGCCGAGACGCACTGACCACAGGCGACGCATGACCTTGGATCGAAATCGATGATGACACATTCGTCTTCCAGCCTTGATCGGAGAGCGTCCGTCGGACAGACATTGGCACACATCTCGCAGGCAGTGCATACATCGGAGTCGATCGTGACCGTTCCCACGTCGGCGGCTTCGAGATTCGCCATCGCCTCCGGGGCCTCTGTCGAGAGAAGCTGGATAGCTCCGACCGTCGACCCATGGCCGAACAATCGGTGGCCGTCCATCGGGGCGGCTTGGTGATCGATTGAGGCCGAAGCGTCGTGTTCGAAGCCCAGCACATGCCAAACCGTGGCGGCATCGCCGATTGCCGCCTCGAGCCGATCGTCGTTGCCAAGCGGACATCCACCGGCATCACATGGAACGGCATCAACTTCCTTCGCTCCCAAAACAAGAGGCGCCAGCAGCCATCCCACAGTCAACATTCCGGTGCACGGCACCTCCACCTGGTGCCATCCGCGCTCGGAGCCAACCAATGCCTCGCGGCATCGATATCTGATTCCGATCAGGTCCGCTCCGTAGCCGATGGCTGCCGAGATCTCCGCTTCGATTGCGTCAGGTGTGACGATCGGGTTGACGACAGCCCCCGTCGGACAGGAAGTAACGCAGATGCCGCACGCCACGCAGGACGTCTTGTCGTTTGTGATCACTCCACCGTCCCAGGAGAGCGCTCCGGCGGGGCATCTCGAGACGCACACCCGACACCCGTCGCCGGCGACGCAGATCTCGTGCTCGATCGCCGGGGCTGCGACATAGGTCGGAATGCCGATCGAAAAGAGACCGCGGCGGGTGGATCGATCGGGAGATAGGAGTTTCACCTGTTCGGGCCGAGATCCCGGGAAACGGGAAAGACGCGCTCTGGTGGCCGCCACAGCCCTGAGAAGGTCGTCTCCTTCGGCGACAGACCCCAGGTCGAGCAAGCCCAGCGACAAGGGATCAAAGCCAAGCCGACGGGCTGCTGCCTGCAATGCACCGAGTTGAAGCCGATCCCCATGAACGGCGAGTACCAGTTCTTTCTCGTCGTCTGATACCAACGAGACGATTTGCCGTGGCGCCTCACAGAGATCTTCAACACCGATCAGCGCCGCGTCCCCGATCTCGATGTCCGGCAGAGCCCCTTCTTCGGTGCAAAACAGAATCGTGGTCATGAGTTCGCTCCAGCCAGCGCGTCAACGATGAGCGGCACGAGCTGGCGTTCATGCTCCAGGAACGAATGGACGGCTTCCGCCAATGCGGTATAGAAACGATGTCGATTGGCGGTCTGAATCTTCGCGGTGAACTGTGGCACCCACCTCAGGAGATGATCACTGAGAAACTCCAACTGGTTGAGAGCTAACCGGTCGAGGTTGCGCCCTGAGGATTCTCTCTCGGCTCCCAACTCACATAGCGTCGCCATCACGTTCATCTCCGTGGCCACATGGTCGATCATCCCTGCCGATCCCTCGTCCACCCGAAGGCCATAACGCAGGTACGTGCGTTTGAGCTCGGCCTGGATCTGAGCCACTTCACCGGTGCGTGAATCGCCCAGATGGGCAGACTCATAGGGAGAGCAAACCGCACCACCGACGCCGGCTTCGAACAGGGTGACGTAGGCCACCGCCAGGCTGTCGGTGTCGGATGCAGTGAGGGCGTCGACCGCCTCCGCGATCGCAGGGGCGAAGGCGTAATCGAAGAGACCCAGCGCATCGAGCACCGGTGTCGCACCGCCGACGCCTGCAATCAACTCATCGTCAGGAGGGGAAAAACCGGCCCCGGCAAGACGGTAGACACCCTGCCGGAGCCGGCTCAGATCCTCGAGGCTCACTCCTTCTTGTCCTTGGCCACCTCGTAGTAGATAGCGGAGGAGAACGCCACGATGACACCCAGCACGAAGATCGCCGGTGACCACTCGAGTCTGGGATTCGAGCACTCCACTGCATCAGCGCACCAGGGCGCGGCGCCGAAGAAGTACGCCAGGACCATCAGCAGAAGACCTACAACAATCATGAGGGTCGTTATGACACTTCG
>JAZFTT010000177.1:0-8934 GCA_036446835.1 Acidimicrobiia bacterium | reverse complement strand
GAGGTGTTCGTGACAGACGATGGCGGCGAGACCGACCTCGACCTCGGGCACTACGAGCGATTCACCGGCGAAAACCTCAAGCGCTCATCCAATGTCACCTCCGGATCCGTGTACCTGTCCGTGATTCAGAAGGAGCGAAGGGGCGACTATCTCGGCGACACCGTGCAGGTGATTCCACATATCACCAACGAGATCAAGGAGCGCATCCAGCGCGTCGGCTCACAAGACGTTGACGTCGTGATCACGGAGGTGGGCGGGACTGTCGGTGACATAGAGAGTCTTCCCTTCTTGGAGGCGATCCGACAATACGGAAACGACGTGGGACGGGAGAACGTCCTCTACGTCCACGTAACGCTGGTGCCGTACATAGCCACATCTGAGGAGTTGAAGACCAAGCCGACCCAGCACTCCGTAGCCGAACTCCGTAGCAAGGGAATCCATCCCGACTTGATCATTGTTCGCTCCGACCGGGACATCGACGAAGAGGTGCGCAGAAAGATAAGCCTGTTTTGTGACGTCGAGCCGCGTGCAGTGATAGCAGCGCCCGACTCGCGGGATATCTACGAGGTTCCTCTCGTCTTGCATGCCGGTGCAATGGATGATGTCGTCTGTGATCGGCTTGGCCTCGTCACCGGTCCGCCAAACCTCGAAGCATGGCAGGCGATGGTCGAAAAGGCCCGGGATGCTACGGATCTGGTGACGATGGGGATCGTGGGCAAGTACGTGGAGCTTCCCGACGCATATCTCTCCGTTGCCGAGGCTCTTCGACATGGTGCCGCCGCCCACGGTTTGAAGCTCGATCTCCGTTGGATCCCGAGCGATGAGTTGACCGGGCTTCTCTCCGACTCATATCTGGAGGATCTCGATGCGGTGGTGGTTCCGGGAGGTTTTGGCTACAGAGGTGTCGAGGGAAAGATTCAGGCGACCAGATATGCACGAGAGCACAGCATCCCGTTCTTAGGTCTCTGTCTCGGCTTGCAGTGCGCGATCATCGAGTTCTCCCGGGCGGTTTTGGGGCTGACCGATGCCAACAGCACCGAGTTCGACCCGTCGTCACCCCACCCGGTGATCGATCTCATGGAAAGCCAGGAGGAGGTTGAAGAAAAAGGCGGCACGATGCGATTGGGCCTATATGCCGCGAAGCTCGCCGAAGGCTCCCTCGTCAGATCGCTCTACGACGAGGAGCTGGTGTACGAACGGCACCGCCACCGCTGGGAAGTGAACAACCACTATCGCAAGGATCTCGAAGCGGCCGGCATGCGTCTCTCCGGTTTGTCCCCGGACGGCAATCTCGTCGAGTACATCGAACTGGTGGATCATCCATTCTTCGTCGCAACCCAGGCCCACCCCGAGTTCCGCTCGCGGCCGGACATCCCACACCCGCTTTTCGCAGGTCTGGTGAGAGCCGCCGGAAGGAAACGAGCGTCGAGACCCGTCGTCGCTGCGGAGGAGTCACGAGAAGTGACCATCGACTGACCACTAACCTCTGACATAGTCTGAGGAGGTTCATCCGTGATCGTTGGTGTACCGAGGGAGATCAAAACCGCTGAGGATCGTGTCGCCATCACACCGGTTGGCGTACGCGAATTGACCGACCGCGGCCATGATGTCCTCATCGAGAAGGACGCGGGCGAAGGCTCGACGATCCACGACGACGAATTCGAGGCGCAAGGCGCCACCATCGTTCCTCGCGCCGAGGCAGTGTTCGGTGACGCCGACATGATCCTGAAAGTGAAAGAGCCTCAGGCGTCTGAGGTTGAGATGTTGAGGGAAGGCCAGATCCTCTTCACATATCTTCATCTCGCCGCCTACCCGGCGCTGGCCACGGGTCTGGCAAAGCAGAGGATCATCGCCATTGCCTATGAGACCGTTCAGATGCCGGACGGCTCGCTACCCCTGCTCGCTCCCATGTCCGAGATCGCGGGGCGCATGGCTACACAGGCGGGTGCCTATTTTCTCGGGAAGGCGCAGGGTGGGAGGGGAATTCTTCTCGGAGGCGTGACCGGGGTGAGTCCTGCCAGGGTTGTGGTGATCGGTGGAGGCATGGCCGGGTCGAATGCCGCGGTGATCGCCATGGGGATGCAGGCTGACGTCGTGGTTCTCGACACCGACATCAACAAGCTTCGATCGCTCGACTCCCTCTATCAGGGCAGGATCGTCACTCTTCACTCCAACAAGCTGACCCTGGAGGATCAGGTCCTCGCGGCCGACCTCGTCATCGGGACCGTTTTGGTTCCAGGTGCTGCAGCACCCAAGCTCGTTACCGAGGAGATGGTGCAATCGATGAAACGAGGTGCTGTGCTCGTCGACGTCGCCATCGACCAGGGAGGGTGTTTCGAGACATCCGAGGAGACGACCCACACGGATCCCGTCTTCACGGTTCACGACGTCCTGCACTACGCGGTGGGAAACATCCCCGGGGCAGTGCCCCACACGTCTACCTACGCCTTGACCAACGCCACGATGAGTTATGTGGTAGCCCTCGCCGACGAGGGCGTACGACATGCCATCACCGCCCACCCGGAACTCGAATCGGGAGTGAACATCGTGGGTGAAAGTGTGTGTCATGGCGCTGTCGCCGAGAGCCTCGGAGTTGACCACGTCCCTGTCGCCGAGGCCCTCTGAGCTCCGACCGACTCTCGATGACCGAGTGCATTGAGGAGTATCTGGTATCGCTTCGGGTCGAGAAGGGTTTGGCCCGGAACACGCTTACCGCCTACCAGCAGGACCTCACTCAATACCTGCTCTTCCTGGACGGCACTGAGCCGAGTGTTGATCTGGTTGAGCACTTCGTGAGCCAACTGCGTGAGAAACATCTGACAAACGCGACTATCGGACGAAAGATCGCCGCGGTCAAAGGTCTCCATCGATTTCTCCTCATCGAGGAGTTGAGAGATTCCGATCCGACGAGTCTCATCGACACTCCACCTCGCCCGGATCCCTTTCCCAAGGCCCTCACAATCGAGGAGGTAATCGCCTTGGTCGAAGCTCCGGGTTCTGAGACTCCAGGTGCTCGCCGTGATTCTGCTCTCTTGGAGTTTCTCTACGCGTCAGGTGCCCGAGTGTCGGAGGTGGTCGGTCTCGACCTGGGTGACCTCGATCTGACGGACAAGATTGTTCTGGTAACGGGAAAGGGCTCCAGACAACGTCTCGTGCCGCTCGGTTCCAAGGCAGTCGAGGCCATGTCACGATGGCTGCCCGACCGCCTGTCACTCCTCAGACGCTCGGAGCCAGGCGACCCGGTATTTCTCAATTTGAGGGGCGGAAGACTCTCACGACAGGGGGCTTTTGACGTGGTCAAGAAGCACGCCGCGGGAGCAGGAATCGAACAGATGCGGGTGTCGCCCCATGTCTTGCGGCACTCCGCGGCGACCCACATGGTGGAGGCGGGAGCCGACCTGAGAACTGTTCAAGAGATGCTGGGACACGCTACAATCAGCACAACCCAGGTCTACACGAGGGTAAGTCCCGCCCACGTGATGGAGATCTACGTCCAGGCACATCCAAGGAGTAGGTGATGTCGCTCGACATCTCAACCGCAGAGAAGGCCCTCAGAGCCGAGCGAGAGAATTTGGTTCATCAGCTTGGTGAGCTCGGCGCGGCCGAATCGGGGGACCTCAAGGCCGACCTCGATTTTGGGGAAAGCTTTGCCGACGCCGCGGCTGTGACAGCCGAACGAACCGAGGTACTGGGACTGGTTGACTCCCTGAAGAACCAGTTGGAGAATGTCGATAATGCCTTGGCGCATATCGCCGCGGGAACCTACGGGACCTGTGACAACTGTGGCGATGAGATCGGAGCCGATCGAATGGAGTTTCGACCTGCGTCCGTCCTCTGCGTCGACTGCAAATCTCGGGCGGCTTCCTGACACGGGTCCCTGGCTCTCTGAGCCATCTGATCAGACGGTTCTTCGACGTCCTCACGTCAAAACCGCTGTCAATCTCCGAGCGAGCCGCCGTTGACTCGTGGCTCACCGCCGAGATGGCCGAGGTGTTCTTCGAGCAAATGACAGCGGATCAACGTCACGGATATCACGCCGCTCTGAGTGCGATTTCGGATGGGCGCAGCGACAGCGATGTCATTGCAGCGGCGCTTATGCACGACATCGGGAAACGTCATGCCCGTCTCGGGGTAATCGGTCGCTCCGTCACCTCGATCATGATGCTGTTCAGGCTTCCGCTCACCAGGCGAATGGACCTTTACAAGGACCACGGAAGAAACGGAGCCCGAGAGCTCGCCCGATTGGGAGCGCCACCGCTCGCCATCGAATTCGCGCTTCACCATCAGGGTGAGCGGCCTCACACCATCGAGAACCAGATTTGGGAGATCCTGATCTCGGCGGATCAGGCGCCAAAGGCCAGAACAAGAGACGTTGTCTGAATAATCTCTCCACGCAATGACATTCCGCGTCAACACGACTGTGTTTCAAGGCCCTCTCGACCTGCTTCTTCAATTGATAACGAAGCACCAGGTCGAGATAACGGCCGTGGGCCTCACCGAGGTGGTGGAGGAGTACATCTCATTCCTCGACGGGATGCGCGAGATAGATATCGAGGTGACTTCGGAGTTTCTTCTCATTGCGGCCACCCTGATCCAGTTGAAAGCCCAGTTTCTGCTTCCGACTTCGGGAGACATCGAACTCGACAACGAGTTGGCTCTCATCGAGGAACGAGACCGTTTGCTCTCGCAGTTGCTGGTTTGCGTCACCTTCAAAGACGTCGCAGCGGTGCTTCAACGAAGGCTTCAGGACGGGAATCGATTTGTGCCACGGGTTTCCGGTCTCGATCAGGATGTTCGGACTCCTTTGCCTGACCTGGTCATACCCATCGACGCCAACGCTTTGGCTGCTCTCGCTGCAAGGGTCTTCACGAGGTCGTCACAGGAACTCGATCTCGATCACCTGGATCTGGAACTGCCGAGTGTCGAGTTGGCGATAGAGGATCTCTGTCTTCGCATCGAGGCAGTCGCCATCTCCAGCTTCGAGGATCTGACCGAACACTGCGACCGCCCGGTTGAGGTCGCCGCCTACTTCCTCGCCCTACTCGAGATGGCCCGCTGGGGTCTGATCGAGGTTGCCCAGGATGATTGGCTGTCTACGATCGAGGTTCGTCATCGAGACGATCCCAGCATCGACCTGACCTCGGAGTGGGCTTAGTGATGAACGAACTTGCCGCCCTCGAAGCAGTCCTGTTCGTGACCGAGTCGCCAGTGCCCGCCGGCGAGCTGGCGGAGGTGCTCGAAGTCTCAACGGCGCAGGTTGAGGATCTGCTTTTCCAGCTTCGGGATGAGATGGAAACACGTGGAGCCGGACTGGTGCTGCGCACCGTCGCAGGGGGCTGGCGTTTGTACAGCCATCCCGATGCCTACTCCTACCTGGAGCGGTTTGCGACCTCGGCCACCGCTCGGAAGATCTCTGGCGCCGCTCTGGAGACTCTCTCGGTGGTGGCGTATCGCCAGCCGATAGCCCGCGCCCAGGTATCTGAGGTGCGCGGTGTGGATTCTGACTCAGCAATACGCACACTGGAGCGGTTGGGCCTCATCGAGGAGAGAGAACGACTCAACCTGCCCGGCAACCCTGCTGTCTATCAAACCACTGAGCTCTTTCTCGAGAAGCTCGGTCTCGCCTCCCTGGAGGAGCTACCACCCCTGGCGGACCATCTGCCGCCTGCCAGTTTCGTCGATTCGTTGGAGGAGAGCCTCCGGCCCGGAAACGCTTAGTGCCCCCATGGCAGAACGGATCCGCATCCAGAAGGCGATCGCGAATGCCGGGCTGATGTCGAGAAGAAAAGCGGAGCAAGCAGTCGAGCAGGGGAGGGTTGGTCTCGACGGCAAGCCGACGCGCCTCGGAGATCGCGTCGACGTCGAGAACCAAACTCTCACGCTGGACGGCGTCCCGCTGCCGGTCAATCCCGAGATCGAGACCCATCTTCTCTACAAGCCGGTCGGCGTGATCTCCACAGCAGCAGATCCACAGGGAAGAGAGACCGTTGTGGACCTCATTTCCTCGGACAAGCGCTTGTATCCCGTTGGCAGACTGGACGCAGACTCCGAGGGTCTAATCTTGATTTCGAACGACGGTGAACTCACCAATCGGATCACCCATCCCCGCTATGGGATAACCAAGAAGTACCTGGCAATGGTGGATGGCGTGCCGTCGACATCCAAGTTGAGGCGGCTGGTGTCCGGGGTTGAACTCGAAGATGGCGTTGCCCGGGCGCGGTCGGCCCGTCTGGTGGAGTCATCCGAGGGTCGATCACTGGTGGAGATGGTGATGGTGGAAGGGCGAAACCGCGAGGTACGGCGGATGCTGGCGTCGATCGGCCTCGAAACAACTCGCCTGGTGCGCACCGCCATCGGACCGATAATCGACCAGGATCTACAGCCCGGCGAGTCCCGTCCTCTGTCAGCGTCCGAAGTTCGAGATCTTTTCGAATCAGGGAAATCCGTGTGACGGCTGCTCTGGACGTCCGCACGGCGTCAGGACCGGTTGACGCCACGTTAAGGCCGCCCGGTTCGAAGTCGGCGACGATCAGAGCCCTCGCTGTGGCTGGTCTCGCAGATGGAAGATCCCACATCTACGGGGCCTTACGAGCCGACGACACCGTAGCGATGACCGGCGTGTTGCGTTCCTTTGGCATAACCGTCGACGACAGGGGAGAACCCTGGACGGTGGACGGAACCGGCGGCCGTCTCGAGGCACCAGATGCTCCTTTGGATGTCCTCGAGTCGGGACTCACCGCCCGTATCGCCATGGTCCTGGCGTGCCTCGCCGAAGGCTCCACCGTGGTCGACGGTCAGGGGCATCTGCGCCAAAGGCCGATTGATGCACTCGTCAGAACTCTGACAGACCAAGGAGTGCAGGTGAAAACCACCGAGGGCTTTCTCCCAGTATCCATCAATGGCCAGGGAGGATTGTGGGGTGGCGAGATGACGATTGACTCCTCGAAAAGCAGCCAGTTCGCCACTGCCCTCCTGCTGGCGGCCCCAATGACCAACGAAGCGGTGACGCTCAGAGTCGAAGGGTTGGAGGGCTCTTTCGGTTATCTCGCGTTGACGCTTCAGGTCATGGACGCCTTCGGAGCGGAAGTGTCCCGAACTTTCACAGGCTTCGAGGTTGCCAACAGCGGCTACCGGCCAACCGACTACGTGGTTGAGCCGGATGCTTCCTCTGCCGTCTACCCGATGGTCGCTGCGGCCATTACCGGCGGGAAGGTCGTGCTCGAAGGCCTGACACAGGACTCGGAGCATCCAGATTCCTTGGTCGCTCGCCGTCTCGGCGAGATGGGATGTGCGGTTTGGGAGGAGAATCAAAGCCTCGTTGTGAATGCCCACGGCATAGAGCTGCAGGGGATCGAGACCGACATGGCATCGGCGCCGGACGGTGCTTTGGCTCTCGTCGTCGCTTGCCTGTTCGCCGACGGCGTGAGTCGCATAAGCGGTCTCGGATCACTGCGATTCAAGGAATCCGACCGTTTGTCGGCTCTGTCGACTGAATTGTCCCGACTTGGTGGCTCGGTGTCGGTGGAGGAGGACTGTCTGGTGATACGCCCCGCCACTTTGACAGGCGCGCCCATCGATTCTCATGGTGATCATCGGATCGCCATGTCGTGTGCCCTGGTCGGGCTTCGCGTGAAAGGTGTTTCCGTCTCCGATCCTGACGTGGTGAACAAGACATGGCCCGGCTACTGGGAGATGCTGGAGAAACTTGCGTCCGGGGCGGGGGCGGCTGCCTCTAGATAGGTCGGGTGTCGACGAGGGCGACGAGTCTGGGGTGTAAGTCTGGTTTGGGTGGCGGATAGGGTGTCCAGTCGGGTTTACGGAAAACGAACTGGTTGTTTGAGTTTCGGGTGATGTGCCACCCCTCCTCGTGAACGAACCGGTGGTGAAACCCGCATAACAGGATCAGATTGTCCAAATCGGTGGTTCCGCCTTTCGACCAGTGGACAACATGATGAACCTGAAGCCAACCTTTGTTTCCACATCCATCGAACCGACAGGACCCACCGTCACGATGATGAACCAGTCGTCGTAACCATCCTGGAACCGTCCGACTGTTCCTTCCCACTCCGATTACCTGGGAACCGTCGGTGATCACTGTTTCGACAACACAGTCACAGGAGAGTCGTCTTGCTGTCTCGTTGGGGATGAGAGCACCGGAACCGAGTTCGGTGACACCAGAGGTTTCGGTGACCAGAGCGTCGAGGTCGACGTGAACCACAATCTGAGGCGGAGCAACGGTTTGGTCTCCGGTGGTGGCACACACTTCCACCAACCCATCCGCCATCCGCTGAGAAGTAGGCGTCGAACAACCCGGTTTCAGGATCAGGACCTATCTTGTCGGCCTGGTCACGGATCGCGGTTTCCACTATCTCCAGGTCGAGATGAGGTAAATGAGCGGTCAGTCTTCCTGATGCACCATCGAGAGTTCTCTGTATCCACAAGGCTCTCAGCGCATGCGCTTTGGGTTCATTCTCAGCAGTAGGGGGGTTCGCTCTACGCACTTTGCGATCCAAAACCGCATTCGACAAACCAAGGGCTTCTTCGATCAGCCCTTCCTCGGTGTCAACGGTGGCCATCTTCGAAATCGCATCGGTCTGATCCAACGAAAGGTCACCAGCCGCGAACCGGGCAGACAACACCGGAAGATCGGCAAGCCGTCTCGCCACAGAAACCAGTTGACATGCCGTAAAACGACGCAGCCGCAGTCTGGCCGCCACCCAATCCACAAGACTCCGAACACCATCGCACATCCACGACTGGCCAATATCGGCAGCCTGAATCAAGACACAAAGTTCGGCGGCAGAAGCAGCATGCAGTCCGCCGAACTGATCGAAACCCCGGTCGATCTCATCCGCAGTGGCAACAGACCAATCCATAATGTCGAACATACGTTCGACCTGTGACAGATTCAAGAAGGTCGACCCCAAAAACCAA
>JAZFTT010000176.1:0-9857 GCA_036446835.1 Acidimicrobiia bacterium | reverse complement strand
CCCCGGCCACGTAGTGCGTCTCGAAGCCCGCCCTCCCAATGCGGAAGGAACGGGTGAGATCACCATCCGATCTTTGCTCCGGTCGGCGCTCCGGCTCCGCCCCGATCGGATCATCGTCGGTGAGGTGAGAGGTCCTGAGGCCATGGACCTGATATCTGCCCTGAACACCGGTCACAGGGGTTCTCTGACAACGGTCCACGCCAATTCGCCTCGTGAGGCACTTTGGAGGCTCGAAACATTGGCCCTTTCGGCCGGCGACACATCAGAGTCGGCAATCGCCAGACAGCTGCGGGCGGCCGTGGACACAATCGTTCAGGTCGAGCGAACATCGGAGGGGCGACGTATCCGCTCCATCGTCCGGGTCGACGAGATAGACGAGGGCGGAGGATGATGGAGCTTCTTGCTCTCGCTGTGGCGCTCGCTGTCGGCATCGATGTTCGTCGTATCGGGCTCCTGGCCGTCACTCTCTATCTTCCGGTTGTCGTCGTTGGCTTGGCTGCCATGGCCGTGTGGAGGGCCCGCCGCGACGAGGAGGCTCGTTCTGCGCTGTTCTGCGAGGCCGTGGCTTCGGAGCTCCGGGCGGGGTCACCCTTGCGAGAAGCTCTCTCCGCCGCGGGAGCCTCGGTCGGAGGTCCGTACCGTGCTGCAGAGCCGGGTTCTTCCATTGACGATATTGCCGCGGCCCTTGGTGACGAGTTCGAGGACGTGGGCGTCGAGTTGGAGATGACGATCAAGACGGTGGCAAGATCCGGGTCTCGGGCGGCAGATCTGTTCGACGAGATCGGCTCGGTTGCGATCGCCCGCTCCGAGATTTCCCATGAAGTGCGAGTTGGCTCGTCTCCTGCGAGAGCCACCGCGATTGTCTTTGTCTCTGTCCCCGTGATCTATCTCGTGATTCAGGCCCAGTCGGGCACGCTCACTGGTCTTCTTGCAGCCCCCGAGCAGAGAATCGCCGGTGTGGCCGGCTTGCTGCTGTTCGTCACCGGCATCATGAGTGCAGCTCTGCTGATGTGGCGGGCAAGATGATTCTGTCTGTGTTTGGCGCATCCGTCGGTCTGATCATCGGCGGCCCGCTCGGTGCCCTGGCCGGCGGCTCGGTAGTGCTTCTCATACCGCGGATCCGGGCCGGCCGGAGCACACAGCCGCCGACTCGTCTCGTCCTGCTCCTTCTTCTGGTCGAGCTTCGATCCGGTCTTTCCGTTTTGGCCGGGCTTCAGCACGTGTCCGCTTCTCTGCCGGACCACCCAGACCTGAGACGGGTCGCTCGGTTGGCAACCGTTTCCGGGCTGACTGCCGCCATACCTGTCGCGGGGCCCGTGCTGCGCCCGGTGGTCGCTCAATTGGCAAGATCGCAGCGCTCAGGCGGGTCACTCACTTCGACCGTCAGGCGAATGCTCGAACAGGATCTCGCCGAGGAGCGCACCCGTCGTCTCGCACGGGCTCGCTCCCTTCCTGTGCGTCTGATGGTACCGGTCACACTCTTCATGCTTCCTGGTTTGGTTCTCATGCTGTATGCACCGTCGCTGTTTCAGCTCTTCGATGAGTTGACCGGGGCATGGTCTTGATCTCCGCACTTCTCCCCGCGCCGGTCGGTCACCGGTATGGAAGGAGTGTCTATGACACGTCTTTGGGTGAGGCTGCTCGTACGCAGCAACGATGAGAGCGGGCAGGCAACCGTTGAGTACTTCCTGGTGATTCTCGCCGCCACTGCGTTGGCGATCATTGCCTTGAAGTGGCTTCAGTCGGGTAGCGGCGGAGGTCTCTTGGGAAACCTGTTTGGCAAGGTGATCGGATGGGTGGTCGGCAAATTCTGATTGGCGAGCGTGGCAGTGTGACCGTCGAGTTCTTCCTCGTCGTGCCTTTGGTGATAGTGGTTCTGGTCGCCGGTCTTCAGGTTGTCTCTGTTGCTCGAACCAGGATTGAGCTGCTTGGTGCGGTTCGCGACGGCGCCCGGGTTGCGGCCACGAGTCCGGACCCCGCGAAGGCTGTCGAGGCCGTTCAGAACGCGCTGACGCCATCGGTTCGGGACCGGGTGCGGATCTCCGTGTCGCGGCCCAGTGTCGTCGGAGCACCGGCTCGTGTCTCGGCTCGGCTGCGTCATCGGCTGGGGGCGCCGTTTCCTGACGGATTCGGAGTCGACCTGTCAGCCTCGGCCACGATGCTTGTCGAGAGATGAGCTCTGAGAAAGGGGCGATGGCAGTGGCAATGACCGGTGTCATCGCCCTTCTCTCGGTGGTCGTAGTAGCTACAGCGTCGCTCGGGGTGGCCTATTCGGCTCGAGTTCAGGCGAATATCGCAGCCGATGCGGGCGCCTTGGCTGCAGCGGTGGCCACCTATCCGGGAGTCGGGCGGCAGAGTCCCGTGAAGGAGGCACAGGCCGTCGTGGCGAGGAATGGGGCGAGACTCGTCTCGTGCACATGCCGCGTCGACCCCGCTTTGAGCGTCAGGGTGGTGCTGGTCGTGGCAGCGGTGGTGGTCAATGTCCCGGTCTTTGGAGACCTGGAGATCAGGGGAGTGTCTCGAGCCGAGTTCGATCCCGGTCGCTGGCTGGGCCGATGAGACCCAGCGCACACGCTTGGGGGATAATCCCGGACGATGACCACACGATCGGACCTGATCCGGATGCTCGCCGAGTTGGCCAAACTGACGGCTCTCGACGAAGGATCACCCCAGGCATTCAAGGTCAGGGCTTACGAAAACGCCATCGCGGGTATCGAAAGCCATCCGGCGGAGCCTTCGGGGCTGACCAAGGCGGAGCTGACAGAGATAAAAGGGGTGGGAAACTCCACCGCCGACAAGATCCTGGAGCTGGAGGCCACCGGCAAGGTCGCCAAGCTGGATACCCTGCGGGAGATCTATCCGCCGGCCTTTGTGGCTCTGACCAAGATTCCCGGCCTCGGTCCGAAAACACTGAAGATGCTGCGGTCTCAGCTTGGTATCGAGGACATCGAGGGTCTCAAGGAGGCTGTAGATGCCGAGCGGTTACGAGAACTGCCCGGACTCGGTGAGAAGTCCGAACAGAAGATCGCCAGGGCGATCGATCGGCTCGGACTGCACGGGAAGGACCGCCGCACTCCGCTGGTCGAGGTTCTGGGATTCGCCAACTCCCTAGCACGACGAATCGCCGAGATCGACGGTGTGGTCGAGGCGGTGCCCTGCGGGTCTATTCGTCGTTTCTCCGAGACGATTGGTGACGTCGACATTGTGGTGGCAACCAAGAAGCCCAGTCTTGTGGGGGATGCGGTACTTGCGTATCCCGAGGTCACAGAGGTGGTCGGGGCGGGGGAGACCAAGATCTCGTTCCTCACTCGTGAAGGGCTCCAGGTCGACATTCGCACTGTGCGACCCGATCAGTTGGGCTCGGCACTCCTCTACTTCACAGGGTCAAAGGCCCACAACATCGCTCTTCGACAAAAAGCGATCGATCGCGGCTTGCTCCTCAGCGAGTACGGGCTTTTCGAGGACGACGAGGTCGTGGTGTCCGAGACCGAGGGCGAGATATACGAGGCTCTGGGCATGCAGGTCGTACCACCGATGCTTCGTGAAGGGGGCGGTGAGGTGGAGGCAGCGTTGGCCGGAGAACTGCCGAATCTGGTCGAGAGATCAGATATCAGAGGCGACCTCCACTATCACTCTGATCGGTCGGGAGATGGGCGCTCCTCACTGGAAGAGATGACTGAAGCGGCGATCGCCGCCGGCTGGGAGTATGTGGCGTTCACCGATCACGGAGAGGATCTCGCTATCAACGGGTCGACGCCTGGTCAAATGCTGGCGCATCGTGATCGGATCCGAGACCTCGACTCCCGCTACCCCGAAATAAGACTCCTGTTTGGATGTGAGCTGAACATCGGTCGTGACGGCGGTCTCGACTACGACCCCGACTTCCGTCTGGAGTTCGACTACTGCGTCGCCTCTATTCACTCCCATTTCGACCTGCCCTCCGATCTGCAGACGGCCCGGATTCTCACCGCGTTGGCTGACCCCGCAGTCAATGCCATCGGACACCTGACCGGGCGATACGTCGGAAGGCGGCCCGGTGTCGAACTCGACGTTGCAGTGGTCCTCGAAGCGCTTGCACTCACTGGTGTGGCCCTCGAAATCAACGGAGCCCTGGACCGTCTCGACGCGACAGCGGAGGTGGCACGAAAGGCGATGTCTGTGGGAGTCGACGTCGTGATCGACACCGACTCACACCACACCGGCGACCTGGTGCGGATGGACTACGGCGTTCGTTATGCCCGGAGAGGGTGGGTCACTACCAACAGGGTGCTCAATACGCGGAGCATCGAGCAGGTGTTGGCCTGGGCGGCGGCGCGGCGAGAGTGAGACAACTCCTAGTTCGGGTGGGGAGGCGCTCCTACTTGCCCAGCCGGTCCCGTCGTGCCGCCAGAAGCTCGGCCGCCCGCTCAATCGTGATCTTCTCGGGTGAGTCCCCTTTCCGGAGAGAGGCATTTACCTCTCCGTCGGTCACATATGGGCCGTAACGACCCGAACGCAGGGTGACCATCTTCCCCGAAACCGGGTCCTCGCCAACCTCGAGTAGCGGTCCGGAGCGTTGCTGCCCGCGACGCCTCGGAGGCTCGGCCAGGATCTTCAGCGCTTCCTCGACTGTCAGAGTGAACAACTGATCCTCCGTCTCGAGACTGCGCCTGTCATCCCCCCTCTGTATGTACGGCCCGTAACGGCCATTTAGAGCCACGATCTCAACACCGTCCGGATCGGCACCCACCGACCGGGGTATTGAAAGAAGCTTCAGCGCGTCGTCCAGACCGAGTTCGTCGAGGGACATCGACTTGAAGAGCGAGGCTCTCTGGGGCTTCTTCTTGCTGCCATCTTCTTGCTCGCCAAGCTGTATGTAGGGGCCAAATCGGCCGGTCTTGCCGTAGACGGTGAGACCGGAATCGGGGTCGGTTCCGAAGATCTTGTCGCCGACGTTCTGGTTTTCGATCAGCTCCAGCGCCTTCGCAACGGTCAGCTCGTCCGGCGCGAGGTCATCCGGCACCGAAGCCCGCTCATCGAGACGCTCGACATAGGGCCCATACCGGCCGATGCGGGCGAAGATCGGGATTCCATTCCCGTCTTCTCCGACGGGAATGGTGCCGATCTCGCGGGGATCGATCTCATCGAGACGGTTGGCCACCTTCTCTTTCAGACCATCCTCGCCGAAATAGAAGGCCGACAGCCAGGGGACCGACTCCTCCTCACCCGTGGCGATGCGGTCGAGGTCGGTCTCCATGGCGGCAGTGAACTCGTAATCCACAAGTGTCGGAAAGTGGTTCTCGAGAAGAGACACGACTCCAAAGGCCGTGAACGTGGGGACCATGGCGGTGCCCTTCTTGAAGACGTAGCCACGGTCTTGGATCGTCGTCATTATCGAGGCGTACGTCGAGGGACGTCCGACACCCAGCTCTTCGAGCTTCTGCACAAGTGACGCCTCCGTGTACCGAGCCAGTGGTCTGGTCTCGTGACCGGTGGGCTCGAGACGCTGTATCGCCAGTGTGTCCCCCTCGTCCATCCGGGGCAGGATCTTCTCTTTGTCGTCGAGTTCCGCCTCCGGGTCGTCAGAACCCTGGACGTAAGCCCTCAGGAATCCGGGGAATGTGATTGTTCTTCCCGAAGCCGAGAAGACGGCTTCCTCACCACCGGCCGAGGTGGCTCCGATCCGGACCGAGACACTCACTCCTTTGGCGTCGGCCATCTGCGAGGCGATCGTCCGTTGCCAGATGAGCCGGTACAGGGCCGCTTCGTCCGGCCCGACATTCCTACCTACCTGCTCGGGAGTCTGGAAGCTCTCACTTGCCGGTCTGATCGCCTCGTGCGCTTCCTGGGCGCCTTTGACCTTGCCGGCGTACTTCCGGGGTTTTGGCGAAAGGTAATCCTTGCCGTAGAGCTTGGTGATCTGCGCCCTCGCCGAGGCAAGAGCGGAGTCTGCGAGCTCAACGGAGTCGGTCCGCATGTAGGTGATATAGCCGTTCTCGTAGAGCCTTTGGGCGACCGACATCGTCCGCGAGGACGAGAAGCGCAGCTTGCGTCCTGCGTCCTGTTGCAGGGTCGACGTTCGAAAAGGCGGGTAGGGCCGTCGTGTGTACGGCTTCGACTCGACGGACCTCACGTCGAACTCAGCACCCGTCAGGGCCGTGGCCAGCGCGGTTGCCTTTTCCTGATCGAGGACGATGACATTGCGCTTCGCCTTGCCTCGAGCGTCGAAGTCCTTTCCAGATGCGACCCGGTCTCCGTCGATCGAATGGAGCTTGGCGCCAAAGGGCTTGTCCAGATCGTCGCTTTTGGCGAAGATCCCCGCGATGGCCCAGTAGGTCGCGGGAACGAAAGCGATTCTCTCCCGTTCCCTCTCGACGACGATTCGCACTGCAACGCTCTGAACGCGACCCGCCGACAGTTTTGGCTGGATCTTCTTCCAGAGCACAGGAGAGACTTCGTAGCCGTACAGGCGGTCGAGGATGCGTCTGGCTTCTTGAGCCCGAACGAGCTTGTCGTCGAGGTCTCTCGGGTTGGCGAAGGCCTCTTCGATGGCGGTCTTGGTGATCTCGTGGAATACCATGCGATGAACGGGGATCTCGGGCTTGAGCACCTCGACCAGATGCCAGGCGATGGCCTCGCCCTCTCGATCCTCATCGGTGGCGAGATAGAGCTCGTCGGCCTCTTCGAGAAGTGCCTTCAGCTTCTTCACATGTGCTTTGCGCTCCTTGGGAACCACGTAGAGAGGCTCAAAGTCGTTCTCGACGTTCACCCCGAGGCGCGCCCAGTCCTTGCCCTTGGCCCGGGCCGGGATCTCCGAGGCTGACCGTGGAAGATCGCGGATGTGCCCCATCGACGACTCGACTATCGCCTCCGGGCCCAGGAAGGCTTTGATGGTTCGCGCCTTGGTTGGCGACTCGACTATTACGAGGCTTTTGGACATTGTTTGGTGAGTTGACCCTATGTCTGGTGGTTATGTCAATCTGGATAATGCGTCACCGGCAGGGGTTAGCGTGGCCTTTGTGAGCAAGTACATAGCCCTGGAGGGTGGAGACGGAAGTGGCAAGAGCACGGTTGCAGAAGCCCTTGGCGCCCGTATCGAGACCGCCGGAGGAGAGGTCGTCCTTGTCCGGGAGCCAGGCGGGACACCCATGGGGGAGGTCATCAGGGGTCTCTTGCTCGACTCGGTCAAACTCGATGATTGGGCGGAGGTATTCCTGTTCGCAGCCCAGCGAGCCGAACTGGCGCGATTAGTGGTTGGTCCCGCATTGAAGGCCGGCAAGTGGGTTGTCAGCGATCGCACCTACTACTCCTCGATTGCCTACCAGGGTCGCGGGCGAGGCCTCGGTGAGGATGAGGTGCGAGCGATCAACGAGAGGGGACTCGGCGGAGTGGTTCCCGACCATGTCTTCGTTCTCGATGTAGATCCGGAGACGGGGCTGGCCAGACAGCACAATGCCGATCGCATAGGCAAGGAGGGGGTTGACTTCCAGGAGAAGGTTCGAGCCGCCTACCTGGATCTGGCCGAAAGAGAGCCAGAGAAGGTAGTGATTCTCGACGGATCTCTCCCCGTGGGTCAACTGGTCGACGTGATCGCCGAGGTGGTGCTTTGAACGGACTGTTCGCAGATGTGATTGGCCACGAGAAGGTGACAGAGTTGCTGGCATCCGAGTTCGAGAAGCCGGCTCAGGCCTACCTCTTCGTCGGCCCTCAGTCGGTGGGCAAGGCCTTCGTCGCCCTTCGTTTTGCCGCTGGATTGCTTGGGGGTGACTCCGATGAGCGATCCCGTCGGCTTGCTCTCGCCGGGACCCATCCGGATTTGACGATTCTCGAGCCTGAGGGCGCCACCAGTCTTGGGGTTGATCAGGCGAGGGAGGTCGTATCCCGCGCTGCGATGTCTCCCATCGAAGCCGACCGGTCTGTGTTTCTGATCCCCAATGCCGGGTCGATGACCGATTCGGCAGCCAATGCCCTTCTCAAAACCTTGGAGGAGCCGGCGTCATCGGTTGTGTTCCTATTGGTTGCGGAGTCGGAAGACGACTTTCCTCTGACCGTCGCATCCCGGTGCCGGACTATCCACATGGGTCGGGTGCCTTTGACGGTCATCATCGAGGCCCTCGAGTCGAAGGGCCTCGATCCCGAACAGGCAACGAGTGTTGCGGTGGTCTCCGGTGGTCGTCCTGGTCTCGCTCTCGCTCTCATGACCCAGCCCGAGGTGGCACAGTTCCGTCAGCTATGGCTGTCCATCCCGGCTCAGGTCACACCCCATCCCGG
Source organism: Acidimicrobiia bacterium (assembly GCA_036446835.1). GTDB lineage: Bacteria > Actinomycetota > Acidimicrobiia > Spongiisociales > ZC4RG35 > SZUA-217. The sequence continues at coordinate 1,607 of JAZFTT010000176.1, read as the reverse complement.
AGATGGCCAGCGGCTTGCCTCGGTGGTTCTCGATGAGTTGGGTCCACTGGTCGAAGATTCGGTTCCCGACGACCTGGCCAAGGACAAGGCGCAACGAGCGAGGCGCCGCATCGAGATGTCGTTGCTCGTGAGCGGTCTGGAGATACTTGCGTCGTGGTATGCCGATTCGGCGTCGCTTCAGATGGGAGGCCCGGTGCGTAACAGTGACCTCGATTTGGCTGCGTTCACCGACGTCCCTCCTCGCAGGGCGGTCAGGTCGGCGGAGGATGTCCTCGATGCTGTGGTGGACATCCAGGCCAACCTGAGACGCGAGTTGGTCCTGGCGAACCTCTTCGCCTCCCTCGGCTCCGACGTCTGAATCCTGTCGGGGTCTCCGAAAGGGGCTCGTAGCGTTTCCTCCCCTGCGAAGCGGGGGAGGTGGCTCGACGGAAGGTCGAGAAGGAGGGGGCAAGGAGGGTAAACCCCCCTCGCCGAGCCTTCGGCTAGAGCAACTTGTCCCCCCTTCAAATGGGGGGACAAGTTGCTCTACTATTTAGCACTCAGCCGGAGTAGCTCAGTGGTAGAGCATTCGCTTCGTAAGCGAGAGGCCAGGGGTTCGACTCCCCTCTCCGGCTCCAGCTTGGATCAGACTCCTAGGCCTCTTCGACGATCCAGGCGGTCACCATTCCGAACATCCCCTCGTCACGCTCGACGTGGGTGAGGATGTGACAGTGCCAGACCCACACACCGGGATCCGCCAGTTTGAGCAGCACCGAGTAGCGCTCCCCAGGAGCGATGTTCACGGTGTCCGCCCAGTACGGGTTGTCCAGAGGTATCCCGTCTTTGGCAAAGATCAGCTGGGGGAACTGATGCTGATGCATCGGATGGCTCTGGAGGCCCTCGTTGTAGTAGTGGACCACGACCCAGTCGCCGACTTTGCCAACGTAGGGCTCGGTGGCAGGGAACGATTTGCCGTTGAGGCTCAAGCCAATTACTCCGGCGTCGTTGAGAACCATCGGGAACTCGTGGGTGACCTCCAGGTCTTCAGGGATCGTGATGCCGGAGATCGTTTGTCCGCGGGGCACTGGCGTCTCCCCGATGATGAAGACCCCAAACATCCCGTTGGGTATTTGCACATGTCCATGGTGGTGGGCGTGATACATCCCAACGGCTGGGTTGACCGCCTCGAACTCGTAGATGAAGGTCTCGCCAGACTTGATCAGTTTCTGGGTCAGCGGAGCAACCCCGTCCATGTTATTTGGTGTCTGAATACCGTGCCAGTGAATGTCGGTCCCCATCGGCAGCTGGTTGTCGAGGATCACGCGTACCTTGTCACCGAGATCAATTCTGATCATGGGTCCAGGCACCATCTCGTTGTAGGTCCAGGCGTCGACGAACTTCCCGGGCTCGACCTCCCATGGTGTGATCGCCGCGGTCAGCTCGAACTCCTTGGTCCCGTCTGGGAGAATCGTCGGCTCGAGCGGCTCGTTGCCCTTGCCTTCCGTTTCGGCAGGGAAGGCAAGAATCGACTGGGTCATGGCTTCATCCAAAGCGTCCCAATCCACGTCTTCGCCATGAGCATCGTCCCCGCCCCCGGAAGCCTCCGCGCCCTCTTCGACCGTGAAGGT
>JAZFTT010000175.1:0-16840 GCA_036446835.1 Acidimicrobiia bacterium | reverse complement strand
TGCCAGGGCAGGATGGCTGCGCCGTTTCGTGTTGCTGTCCCAGGTGAACAAGTAGACCGCCAACGCGAAGCCGAGGGCCCCGCTGACCAGCAGGGAGATGACCGACCCCCACGCACTGAAGGCTGCCTCCTGTCCCATGGCCAACGCGTTGAAAGCGTTCATGGCCTGGGTGGCGGGAAGAAGTTGAGCGAACCTCCCGGCAGCCTCAGGCAAGTCGGCATAAGGGATCATCATCCCTCCCAGCAGCATCGAAGGTAGGAATATGAGCTGTGACCACAACACCTGTATACGCGAGTCGGCCGACACGACCCCGATCAGCACGCTGATGCCTGTGGAGGCGGCAGTGATGGCTAAGAACGTGATGCCATATCCGGCCCAGTTAACGGGCAGGGGAGCGTCAAACAGTAAGGGGGCGCTGATTGTGATGATCGCCGCCACGATCACCAGGTGGAGTGCGGTCGTCAGTGCGGGAATGGTCAGAATGGAGATGGAGGGGACCCCGTTGATTTTGTAGCTGCGAAACACTCCTACTTCGCGAGCATTGACCAGTGGCTCGGGCAACCCCAGCAAAGTGGCGGCGAGTACGGCGAACACCACCATGGCCGGAATCATCACTTCGAGGAAAAAGGGGTTGAGGCCCGGCATGATGGCGCCCATCATCAGAAAGAAACCCAGCGGGAACAGATAGTTCATCAACAGCAGGGTCTTGTTTCTGATACCTGTGCGGAAGTCGAATGAGAAGTGAACGGCGAACGCTTTCATCGAACTTCCTCTGCGTTGGCGCTGTCGGTGATTTCTAGGAATCTGTCTTCCAGCGAAGGGCGTTCCACCCGCAGATCAATCAGAGAATCGTTGTTGTTTCCCACATGAGCGATGATCGCCGCCACGGTGGGACCTATGTCAGTGCTGAAATAGGTCGAATAGTCCCCTTCGTGTCCCTCCCGGCTCACCGCTGGGAAGGTGATATCGGATCCGGAGAGACTGGCCTCCTTGGTGCGAACACTGACCTTGGTCAGTCCCGCACCCGTAGCAGTGATTTCTCTCGGTGTACCGACCGTAGCGATATGTCCTCCCAACAAGATGGCAACACGATCGGACATTTCTTCAGCTTCGGCCATGTCGTGGGTGGCCAGAATGATCGTCGTACCGGCCGTTCGCAGCTCGTTCATCAGGTTGTGCAACTCGACCCGGGAGGGCACATCAAGACCGGCTGTCGGTTCGTCCAAGAACAGGACCTTCGGATCGTGAGCCACGGCGAGCGCCAGGACCAGACGTCGCTGTTGGCCCGCTGACAGGGTGTGGTATTGAGCATCAAGCTTTTCACTCAGACCGAGACGCTCCAACAGATCGAACCGCGGCACTACCCCGCGGTAGGCGCAGAAAAGTCTCATCGACTCGGCAGGGGTGATGCTGTCGGGCAGTCCAGCCGACTGCAACTGCACACCGATAACACCTCGCAGCTTGTGCGGCTCCCGCACCGGATCGATCCCCGCAACTCGCAAAGAACCGCCGTCGGGAGAACGTAAACCTTCCAGGCATTCCAGGGTGGTGGTCTTGCCTGCGCCATTCGGGCCGAGCAGACCGAAGATCTCACCCTGGTGCACATCAAAAGAAATCCCGCCGACAGCAACCAAATCGCCGTAGTTCTTCCGAAAATCCACGACCTCGACCACTGGCGACTTCACAGAATCTATCCTCCCACAGCAATCACAGTGATGTATCGCTCGGCAACTCCATCACCTGGGACAGCAACACGAGATTCGGGCATATCGATAGTTTTGTGCCCGCTTGTTGGTATGACCCGACGCTGGGATACACCTCACCGATCTGTTCGGCGTCGCTCCGACTCATGTGACGGAGACCGACTCTCGCTTCGGTTCCTCGTTCAGCTCATGTGTATCTCGTTCAAGGGAGACTCGGGGCAGGATTCGGTCGAGCCACTTTGGTAGCCACCAGTTCCACTCGCCCAAGAGACGCATCGTGGCCGGTACCAGAATGATTCGGACGATGGTGGCGTCTATGAGGACCGCAGCTGCCAGGGCGAACCCGAGCTCCTTCATAAGGAGGATCGAGGAGAGGAGAAACGATCCGAAAACCACAACCATTATGGCGGCTGCGCCTGTGATCACCTTGGCGGTATTCTCGAGGCCGATCGCCACGGCTTGGTCGTTGGAGTAGCCCCGTTCGTGGAGCTCGCGGATCCTGCTCAGCAGGAACACTTCGTAGTCCATGGAGAGCCCAAAGAGGATGGCGAACAGCAGAACCGGGGTCACCCAGTTCACCGTCCCGGTCGATGTGAAGTCGAACACGGTTTCGCCGAGGCCCTCCTGGAAAACGATGACGAGCAGCCCGTAAGCCGCAAGCACCGACAACAGGTTCATGATGACTGCTTTTAGAGGAATCAGGATCGATCGGAACAGGATCATGAGCATCAGGAACGTGGCACCGAGGATGATCCCGATGACGAGGGGGAACCGCCCGTAGAGTGCGTTGCTGGCGTCGGCTTCGATGGCCGAGGTGCCACCCACGAGCACCTCCACGTTTCGGAGTTCTGAAACGGTGGGAATGATTTCGTTTCGCACCGCGGCCACCGTGTCCCAAGCCTCGGGCGACGACGGGTCGATCGCCAGATGGCCCATGATCACGGTGGTGTCGGCATCGCCGTCGAGGTTCACGAAGTTGCCCAACGGCGCTGCTAGCTCCAGCGGCAAGGAACTGAAACCGTCTGCGTAGAGGGCCTGGTAGTCAGAAAGACTCAGATCGGGCGAAAGGGTGGTCATGCTCATCGCCTCTTCGAAACGCTGATCTGCGGCGATCGCCCGGGTAAGACGATCCACACCGGCCACAATCTCGGCGTCGCCAACGGTTCCGTCGGTACGAATCACCACCTCGACAGGTGAGAACATTCCGGCTCCGAACTCTTCGGCGAGAGTTTCGAAACCCACCCGGCTCTGGTAGCCCTCGCTCAGCTGGCTGACACCCATGGTTCCCTTTTCGAGTCTTAACGCGGGCAAAGCCAGGACGCCGAGGACCAACAGGCCCACTATGGTGTACCGCAGGGGCCGGCGCATCACATGCGTGGCCCAGCGGTGCCACATTCCGCCCTCTCGAGATCGACTGAGGAACCGTGTGAGGGTGCGGGGGGCTTCGATCCGGTCGCCGAGGAGCACGATCGTTGCAGGAAGCAGGGTGAGACCGGCCGCAACCGCCACCAGCACCACCAAGATCCCTCCGATGCCCATCGAAATTACCGTTGGTTCGGCCGTGGCGAGGAGAGCGGAGAGGCCGATCACCACTGCCAGACCGGAAAAAGCGATGGCCTTGCCTGAATGGGTGACCATTTCCACGACGGCGGTCTCGACGTCGCGACCCCCTTTTCGCTCGTTTCGGAACCGGGTCAGCATGAAGAGGGCGTAATCGATGCCTACCCCCATTCCCAGCATGACCGCAAAGGTCTCGAGGTAGACAGAAAGCCCCCGCCACTCACCGACAACAACGGCGAGGGCCAAGGCGACCACGATCGAGAGGATCGCCAACAGGAGCGGCAGAGTCGCAGCGCCAAGGGCCCCAAACACTCCGATCAGTACCAACATGGCCACCGGGAGACCCACCAACTCTGCTTGAGCCACGCTCTCCTGACTTGCCGTGGAAATATCGGCGTGAACCGCCTCGATACCGGTCAGCGACGCGGTGAGCCATGTCGGCGTCGGGGCGTTTTCCACCGCGTCCAGGATGTCGGCCGAAGCCAGCATGGCGTCACCATGGTTGGTTTGGCGCAGATCGAGCACAGCAAAGGTGGTTCCCCCGTCCTCGCTGACCAGCGCCGGGTCGCCCGACGAGAAGAAGCTCATGACCCCGGCGATATGGCCGGTGTCCTCGATCGATCCGATCAGATCCTCAGCCGCCTGGCGGTATTCCGCGTCCTCAACGGTGACCTCTTCGCTGGAAAAGACCAGCAGCTGCTGGAAGGCACTCCGCGAAGAGAACTCCGAGGCGATGATATCGGCAGCCTGCTGTGACTCGCCGGTATTGCCCGAATCGACCCCGCGGTCGAACACCCCCTCAATCCGAGGGGCGAAGATCGCTCCAACCAACACGAACACAAACCATGCGGTGACCACCAGCCACCGGTACCGCACCACTCCCCGACCTACTGCTGCAAATCCCTGTTTCATTCGCTCCTACTCCATTCCAACGCTGTTTCGGACTGACCTCGACGGCCAGGTCTTTTGTGTCCTGCCTCTAAATACACCTTCCAGTTGACTGGAATGTCAATAGGGTATTTAGACCCCAATACGAATGACCTCAGCGAAAATCGGTGAGACAACAGACGTGGCCATCAAGACCAACCGCCACTACGAGGGAATCGGCGTATGTCGGAGTTGACCAGCTCAGACGCCCACAGCTGCCATCATGTGCGGCCTACCCGTTGACTGTGGTATCGATGGTCAATCGACCGTCAGATATTCGTCCGAACACCGTTACGTATGTTTCGGACCATTGGACTCCACCCGCTTCGACCAGCGCCAGTTCACTGGTTGCCTCGGGGTTGACGATGTCAAGAGACGCTCCGCCACACTGAGGTGGATACGACTCGGCGAGTAGTTCACACAACGAGTTGGATTGTCCATCGCGGACAACGAAACCCTGGACGGCTACCACCTGGTCGCCTTGATAGGCGATCGCCTCGGGAATGCTAAGACCTCCATCGACAACAAACCCGCTCGATGCGGTGTCTCCACCACCAGAAATCTTAGGGTCCGGAACGGGATCTTCACTCACTGAACTATCTACCGAAGCCGCGTCCGGCTCGCCCGTCGGTCCTTGATCACAAGCAGCCACCGCCAGGGCCACACCCACAACCACTATTAGAAGACTAAGTCGTTGCAACTCCACGCTCTCATGGTTGTAGGAATTTGGACGTTCAGAACCCTCTCAACGGTTCCAGCCGCCCATAAGTGCCGTAATCTGCAAGTGGTTGTTGTGTCTTTGAGGAGTCTCTGCTTGGCAGTTTAAGCCCCGGCGCCTTTGGGTTCGGGACTTTCTCCCCTACTTGGTGACGCCGCTAGCGGCCACGGTCTGAGGAGACATTCACACAATGTGAGTGCGGAGTATTGCATTGAGGAGATTTGGATGGCAGCCGCCGACGTTCGGTCGATCAGCTATTTGCGGGTTCCTGATGAGGAGGAGTGGCCTGCAGAGATTCGAGAGCTTGGGGAGTTGTTCCAGTCGAAGATCGGCTTCGTTCCCAACATTTTCCGCAGCTTCGCTCTCATCCCTGACCACTTGTTGGGATGGTGGCGCTACTTCGATGATCTGATGCGGGGTTCGGGTTCGGGTCTGACCAAATCCCATCGGGAGATGGTCGCCGTGGTCGTCTCAACCGAGAACCAGTGTCACTACTGCATGCTCTCTCATGGGGCCGCGTGCCGGCTCCGCACCAGGAACCCGGCTCTTGTCGATCAACTCCTTACCAACTATCGCCGTGCCGACCTGCCGGCTCCCGAGCGTGCAATGTTGGACTTTGCGGTCAAGGTTGCCAATCAGGCACACGAAATGACCAGTGCAGACATTGAAACGATGAGAGATGCAGGGTGGAGCGACGAGGAGATCCTCCACATCATTGAGATAGCGTCGATGTTCAGCTTCACCGGGCGTCTCGCTAACACCCTCGGCCTCCTCGCCAACCCCGAATACGCCGGTCTGGGTCGTCAGCCGCCGTCAACGGTCACAACGCCTTTATCGATAGGAGTATGAAATGATGTGGGAGTTCGGAACCGGCGGTGGGTGGATGATCCTCATGATGATCCTGTTCTGGGGTGGAACGATCTTTCTGGTCACCTGGGGTGTTCGACAGTTCAGCGGGCGTAGCCAGCCGACTGGCAACCGGGCCATGGAGGTCCTCGAGGAGCGGTACGCTCGAGGCGAGATCACCGACAAAGAGTTCGAGTCGATGCGAAACACACTTGTCGACCGGTAGTCCATTTTCAACAATCTGTGCGGTTTCGAGTAGCGACCTTCTGAGGAAGATTGGCCTATCGACTGATCACATACTGATCACAGTCTCGGTACCTCGGGACGGTTCTGGATGGCACGCAACGGCATGAAGCGCCGCTAGAACCCAACTAGAAGACACCCTTTGGATCTCAGCGGTATGGGGTGCCACGAAGCAATTCGGACTGGTAGTCAAGGGGTCAGGGGTTCAATTCCCCTCAGCTCCACCAGAAGGCCCTGTTCGCAGAGGTTGTCCTTTCTCTGGAAGTGGCGGGCGAAGCAGCTGCCTCGATATTTCCTTGGTCGACACGGTGTGCAACAGGAACCCTGAGCGACATCTCGATGCAAACGCCCGTCTTTCCGCCGCCCTTCCAAGATGTAGAGGAACTGGCGGCTTGAGCCACTGGTAGCAGACACAGGACGCCGACCTGGCACGGGGTACGCTCGCCAGCATGCTGCACTGGAGACTCATGCAATAACAGGCAGTCGCGGAGCGATGAGTTGGGCGCTGTTCGGCATCGCGATCACGCTCTCCTACCTGGGCCGCCACGAGGAGGCCTTGGAAGCTGCCGGCGAGGCAATGGAGCTTCTGGCTGAACTCACCAAGAACTTCAATTGGGGTCCGGTCGTCTCGTCAATCCACCGGCGGCGGGGGAACCTGGTGCAGCCGTAGAAGCGCTCGAGGAGTACGCCGCGAAAGACTTCATCCCGCGGGCGGACTTCATGGTGGAGTCTGGCCTGGTCGCTTCCGACGCCGGTCGGCACGACATAGCTGCGCCCTTGCTGGCGTTCGGTATCGCCGAAATGACTCGCGATGGTTCAAGATTTCCCCCGAAGATGCAGGAGGAGTGGGACGCCGCATGGGCCGCGATCACGGACCATGTCGACGACCCGGACGCGGTTGAGTCGGAGTGGTCAGCGAAGACGATCGACGAGGTGCTCCCAATGACTCTCGAGACACTGACTGGGCTCCGCCGCTCCTTGGAGTCGACGGAGGAGTAGCGCCACCCGTCGTACTTTCCGTCGCCCTCAGCACCTTGCCGGGCACGATCGCCGAGGCGAGTGCCCGGCTCGGTGGTTGGAGCGTTAACTCACTTCGGCCGCGGTTCCCGGTCGGTACGCCCTGATGAGCTCAACGATGCTTGTTACCAGGACCCACGCAAGGAAGACGAAGATACCTATCCACGGAGCAATGGATCCCAGCGCCACCAGTAGCGCAAAGACGCCTAGCCAGATCGGCAGTGTCCGGTGGGCGAAGCTCACTGCGGCAGCTGCTATCCCCACTGCCAGCAGGCCAGGGGTGAACATGAAGACCCCTTCCCACATGAAGTCGATGGCACCTTGAGCAACCTCGGCATGGCCGTTCTCACCGGCAACCCTGCCTGCGAGCTGAACGCCAAGGAGGACGATCCACGCGCCTGCCAGGGTGACTCCGCCTGCCAGGAAGCCGTCCGCAGCCCAGCCTGATCCACCGTCTCTGAATTTGGTTCGAAGATGTCCCAGGAAGATGAGGAGAAAGCCGATGCCGAGCATCGTCACCAGGGTTGCCGTCCCGATATCGTCGGCGCTGTCTCGAAACTCGGAGAGCACCTGGCTCGCCGAGTCGGAGGGCTCCGCGTCGAGTCCTCCAAAGATGCCGCCGCCTATCACGACGGCAGCGACGAAGAGGATGCCGCTGAGTGGCCCTAACCATTTGCCTGCCTTGTCCATGACCTTCCTTTCTAGAGCGTCATGAGTACAGACGACCGAACGCGGTGATCGGGTGACAGAGCCTGTGAGTTTGCAAACCCTGTCACCCGATGTCGCCCGGTAGACGTCTGTATCAGTGAGTGAGATGAATAGAGCATTCACCGGTCCTCGGGCACGCTGGTGATGTATCTGGCAGGATGATCGAGAGAGGAGTGACATGGACTGGTGGATTCTCGAGTTGATAACAGTCGGGGTGCTCGTCGCCGCCCTGCTGATTCTGGGACCGCTCATCAAGAGGTTCGGTCGGAGTTATGCAGCGGACGTGTTTCGTGCCAATCCGAGGACGGGTAAGAGCTACATCATCTTGATGGATGTCGCCTACTACCTGATCTTCACGGCGTACATCCTCTTCACCACCCGCTTCGAGCCGGACACCGGGTGGGGCGACACCGTGGGAGCCGAGCAACTCCGGGGCGAGACGATTCGTCTTGGCGGGATGCTTCTGCTGATGGGGATCCTTCACGGTGCCAACGTTCTGAGCCTCCCCATCATCGGTCGGTTGCTCGGGTTGTCACGACGCATGGAAGAAGACGCAGGTCAACCAGGGGTCATGTGACCCTCTCGTCCTCAGCCGTAGATGTCAGTGGGGTCTCCCTCCGCTGGCTTTTGATGACGGTCGAGCGGGTGCAGAGGGTGGCCACCTTCGTCGTCGGAGTCGATCGCGACACTCTTGTTGCCCGGTTGTTCGAAGAAGAAGGCATCGCTCTGGTGCGGATGGCACGTCTCTTCACAGACGATCGCAACGCCGCAGAAGATCTGGTCCAAGAAGCGTTCATCCGCCTGCACAAGTCGGCTCACCGGATCCACAGCCCCGAAAAAGCCGCACCATATCTACGGTCAATCGTGATCAACCTGGCGCGTGATCACAACCGACGCGGTCTGATGTCGCTTCGGCATCAGGAGGCAGTTCCCGGCGGGAGTGATCCTGACGCACCTGAAGACCGGCTTCTTCTCGATGAGGAGCAGACGCTTCTTCTCGATGAGGTTCGGGCGTTGTCTCCCCGCCAACGGGACTGCATTCTTCTCCGGTTCTATCTCGAGTTATCAGAGCGGGAGATCGCCGATGTGCTGAGCATTTCGCCCAACTCGGTGAAGACACACTGCCGCCGAGGATTGGCCTCCCTCCGTAAAACGATCGGAGATGGGCGATGACAGTCGAAGAGCGGCTCACCGCTGCATTCCGTGCGGCTGATCAGTTTCAGCCGAGTCCTGATCTCTTCGCCAAGGTCACCAGATCGATCGAGGAGGATGCTTCTCATCGCAGAAGAGTCCGTCGTCTCGCTATCGCGCTTACAGCGTTCCTCGGTTTCATCGCGGTTTACGTGTTCGTGGCGGTAGACCGTGTCGATGGAGAATTTCTGATGCCGTTCTGGACCCTGGAACTGCTGGTGACCGGGATCATGGTCGGTCTGGTTTTGGTGCTGGGCCCCACGATTCGGCGGTTCGGCACAGCCTTTGAGAGCGACATCTTCCGTTCGAGCCCAGCCACCGGGCTCAGCTTCCTGACGCTTATGGACGTCGCCTATTACCTGATCTTCGGTGCGTACACCTTCGTGACTTTGCAGTACGGGCCCCCGGCTGATGCTCCTGGGGCCGAAGATCTTGTCGGATGGCTGGGATTCGAAACCTTTCGGGTTGGCGGCTTGCTCATGCTGATGGGATTGCTACATGCTGCAACCCTCGTCGTATTGCCCGTCGTCGGGTTGGTTTTCTCGGCGAACATGCGTCGTGCACGCCGGGAACATCTCGGTGAGGCCGCCCCACCGCTGAACCCCCACAACGATCAGCTTGATCGATGGATCACGATTGTGGTCTGGATGCTGGTGGGTATGGGGCTGTTTCTGATGGTCGCCTTGATCGTTCTCCCTCTCATCGCTGGTCTTGCCGGCTGACCGTTGCGCGGCATCCGGAGTTAGCCGTTTGGCAGCAGATGCCGAATGACGTCCTGGGCGCTGTAGGAGTCGGCCCCTGGGGGGAGGAATCGTGCCACATCTGCCACGTCGTCACCGGAGGTGACCAGAGTGGGCTCTCGAGCTCCTTCGCGTTGGATCTGGCCGAGCCCGACGTTGGCCATGAGGGCGCTACACAGGCACTTCTTGCCGATCGTGTCCTCGGTCTTCCCACCCTTCTCGACGTATTCGTCTACCGGCTCCGCCGCACATCGCCAACCGATTCTGCCGTTGTCCTTTCGGTAGGCCGTGCGGAGATAACCCAATTCACAAACCCGTATCCTGTTTTCGTACAGATCCGGTTCGGAGAGGGTTCCTTCCAACTCCACCACCTTGAAGGGGAAGCCCGTTGGCGATCCCACGGGGTCGGTGAAGACATGAGCCTGGCTTCGTCGGCTCAGTTCCAAGACCCGGTGCTTCACATCTGCGTCGAACCCTGACTCTTCGCAATAGGCGAAGGCGGTGCCTACTTGAACACCGGCCGCACCGAGTTCCAGGGCCTCCTGAACACGACCCGGATCTGCGTACCCACCTGCTAGCCAGAAGGGCAGGTTGAGCTCGCGAATGACGGAGAAGTCAGGCCGGTCACGGTCTCCGTAAATCGGCTCGCCCTGTTCGCTCAGCTGCAATTTGCCTCGCGGTGGTGCGTTGTGGCCACCGGCGGTGGGGAATTCGACGATAAACCCGTCAACCGGTGTATCGATCCTGCGGGAAAGCATCGTGGCGAGGACATGTGATGACACGATGGCGAGAAAATCCGGTCGTTTCACTGTGGAATCATTCCCATTCATCACTGTGGCGGGGTCAAAATGGGTGTAGTACCTGTCTTCCGGTGCCGCGTCCTTCAACTCGAGCCGTAGCTCGACTGGAAGGCCCTTGGAGAGGTCGTTGAGTACCGCCGGGATGGTTCTGGGTATCCCGGCGCCCATGAGCACATAGTCGACACCGGCAAGCATTGCACCATAAATGGAGGGCAAGGTGGGGGCCTGGATCTTCTCGAGATAATTGATCCCCACCAATCCGTCATGGCCTTCCTTGGCGAGGTATACCTCCACAAAATTGGAAGCGACCAGAAGACCGTCAACGTTCTTCGACGGGTTGTCTCTTCTCATCGAAGTCTGCTTGAACCTCTGGCTGGTTTGCTTGCCGCCTTCCACGAAGTAGCGGGTGAGGATTCGATCTGCCACCTCGGGAACGGGGAACTCGGCAAGAGCTCGCCTCGTGTGCCCGCCGGGGTCTCCCAGCTGGAGGCGGCGAGCCAATACTGCGTCCAGGGCTGTGCCTGAAACGACACCGAGATGTCCTTTTTTGGATACGGCGCGAGCCAATTTCCAGCCGGAAACAGCCACACCCATGCCCCCCTGGATCAGAATCGGCTGGTCACGTTTCATGACGAGCATGATAGGAGCGCACCCGCCTTTGCAGCGATCGAAGAATATGATTCCCGGGTGAAATCGGAAGGCCCTCAAAGCAGTGCTGAACCGCACTTCGGGAAGAGCGAAACCGCCAGTCGCGACTGGAAAGGTCTGGGCGATTTGATCGACCTGGCAACCCAGCGACTGACTGCGCCCGTCGAGGGCATTCACGATGCGATTGCAGACCGATGGTTCGGTGTCGCCGGGCGGCGGGCTGTGCCCGCGCGCAATGCCTACCGTGCCGTGACTGCACCGGTCTACCACTCGGTTCGTCTCACCGGGTCGGCTCTGGGCACAGCTGTCGGCCGGGGTGCGATTGCTGTCGCAAGCCGGAAAGAGTTGCGCCCCCTGTGGCGGTCACCGCGTGGCAGCGGGATCCAGGCCTTTTTCAACGCGCTGTGGGGAGACGAGCTCGAACGACGCGGCAGCCCAATGAGTATCGAATTCGGTCTTCGGGACTCCGGTGGCGCGCCGGTCGGATTGGATGCTGACTCGCTTGCCCTGGCATTCGCCGAGCCATCCTCTCGGCTGGTGGCGCTGGTCCATGGCCTGGGGGAAACCGAGCGCTGCTGGCAGTCCCAGAATTCCGAAGAAGGATCGGCACACGGCCTGGCCGACCTTCTCATCTCTGATTCGTTCAGTCCTTTGCCAGTGCGTTACAACACGGGCCGACATGTGTCGGACAACGGTGTTGAGTTGGCTGCCCTGTTGAGTGAAGTCACAGACAACTGGCCCGTTCCGGTGGAGGAGATTGCCCTGGTGGGCCATTCAATGGGCGGGCTGGTGGCGCGCAGCGCGGTACAAGTCGGTCAGGAAAGCGGGCAGGACTGGGTGAGTGCTGTTCGCCATGTGGTGGCACTGGCCTCTCCGCATTTGGGCTCTCCGGTCGAGAAAGGAGCGAACATTGCCGCATGGGGGCTGGGTCTTGTGTCGGAAAGTCGCCCTCTGGGCGAGTTCATCAATGATCGCAGCGTCGGGATCAAGGACCTTCGTTACGGCACCGTCAGCGAGGAAGATTGGTTGGGGTTCGACCCCGACGAGCTACTGAACGACGTCGTGGTGGAGCCTCCCCCACCGAAGGGGGTGGATCAGCACTTCATTGCCGGGGTGATCACCACCGAGCCAACGCATCCAATTGGCGCTCTCCTTGGTGACCTGATTGTTCGGGTCGGAAGCGGTACCGGCCGCGGACGCCGTCGTCGTGTTGACGCCAGTGACGTGCAGGTGGTGGGTGGCAAGCGGCACCCCGACCTGCTCCACGACCCCGGTGTCCACGAGCGGATACGGGCTTGGTTGACGTCAGATGAGGACTACTTGCCTTCGAAGTAGTCGACCTCCACAGATCCGTCGATGAACTTCGCCAAGCTCGTTCTGCTGTCCGCGCCTGGCGCCATGCCGGCAAACACTCCTATGTTTCCCGAGTCCGGGTACTCGGCGATCTCCGGCTCGACCATGGTCGACATCATCAAGATTCGGGCCTCGCTGTCTGATCGGTTTATTACCTGATGGGCACCTGACGGCCCTCGACGAAACACCATGGCGTCTCCCTTTACGGCCTCCTGTTCGCCCTCGGGTGTGCGGACGTGAACGGTCCCTTCGAGGACGATGAGCATCTCCTCGTTGGCGTGATGGAGGTGATAGGGAAAGCTGCGTTGTCCGGGGCCGATGACGTAGATGCTTGCACCGAGCAGCTCACCATCTAGACGTCGGCCGAGACGGATGCGATGCCATTCGTACCCGGGATGATCCTGGGTGCCGTCCCATTCCGTTGAGTAGACATTCTCCATAGACGCGACTCTACCGATGCCGAGTCGAGGTTCCTCGGAACCAATCTGGAGACCGTCGGCGTCAAAGAACCATGAGTGAACACACCATGAAGCTGTTCAGGTCGTTTGCAGTCAGCCTCCTGATGGTTGCGGGCGCGGTGGGGATAGCGGCGTTTGCCATCACTCAGACCGTCGAACGAGTCACCGAGGCTGTGATCGCCCCCGTCGAGTCCGCTTCCGAACGAGTTCTCGACGTTATCGAGAACACTACAGACTCGGTGAGCTCAGCGGTGGACGCCACCTTCGAGAGTGTCGATGAGATTGTCGAGGCCGGCAGGATTCTTACTGCCACCACCAAGGAGAATGCCGATGAAGTCGTTGATCTTATTGACGAGAGTGCTGATGTGGCTTTGACCATTGGCCAGGAAACATGGACCAATCTTGTGGACTACGGCACGAGAGAGGTGGATCAGCTCAAGGAGGCCGGAATGCAGAAGGCCACTTCCATGTGGCGCTCCAACAGGGAGCTAGCCGAGGCCCGTTGGGAGGCCGGGGTGGAGAAGACGACCGAATTGGCCGAGGACGGTCGTGACTTTCTCGAGGCTCTCTGGGCACGGAGCGGCTCCTGAATCGCCTGAGGTAGGCTGCCGATCTAGCCTCAATCCCTGCCACACGCAACTTGCGGCGAGGAGAGGCGATGACCGACGACTACTACGACCTTGGGACATTGCCGATAGAGGCATCATGCTTCTGCCGAATGGAACCCACAAGCGTTTAGTTGTGCTCCTGCCGTTCTCGATTCGTCGTCTCTGGCTCCTGATCCGTGGCGCGATGATCGACCGGGACGATCCTCGCTTTGATTATCTGGGCTCCATAGAGGACCCCGAGCGGTTTGTCTGGGCGATCCTCCCTCACGCCGCCCGGTCGTTCGCACCCAGCATCCTTCTTCTTCCGGAGGACGCCGCTCGAGCTGCGGCGGTGGGCTATCTGTACGCCCGCATGCTCGACACCTACGAGGACCTCTCCGCCACTCCATCCGAGGCTCGAGAGGCGCTTTCGCTGTTCGCCGGCCGCTTCGGTGCCGATCGTCCGGGAGAGGCCCCACCCTCGCCCAATCCGTTTACAGCCGACTCACGCGACCAGGCCCACCTCCTGCTGATCGACCGCCACCGACTGGTCGATGAGATGTTTCTCCAGTTCGACACGATCACCCGAAGCCGTATCACCCGCCTTGTCGAGGAGATGGCATCGGGGATGATCGAGTTTTCCAACCTCTTCGAGGAGCAGGGCGGAGTGCTGGCAGAGGAGCAGCAGGTTCTCGACTATTGCCACCGTGTTATTGGCCTCCCGGCGTTGTTTGTGATGGAACTCCTCCTGGGCGAGATTTCCGGCGACCACGAGCGAGACGCCCTGGAAGTTTCAGAGCTAATCCAACTTGCCAACATCACCCGGGACATAGAGAAGGATCTTCGACGCGGTATTGCCTATCACCCCGTACTCCAGCCCCACCTTGGCTCGGACGGAGCCGGCGAAGCGGCCGCGGATGTCGCCGCAGCACGGCGTGATCTCATGCTTCTGGCCACCAAGCGCGCCGGCTCGTTTCGCCGGCTGGTTGAAACCGTCGACTTCCCCCGACTCAGTCCCGCGCGGGCCGCTGCGGTCCTGATGATGCTCTTCACCGATCGCCACTACCGGGACTGCGCCGTCGACGCCGGCGTACCCACATGGTCGGGGCCTCGCTGGGCGATCACGATGGTTCTGGCATCGCTTCCGGCGGTCGTCTCACCTGCATGGACCAATTGGATACTGCAGCGTGTCGAAAGGGATCTGTTGGCAACGGCTTGAGTTGTGTTGACCCTCGGAGATATACCGTATCCTCTATATAGTTCAACCTCGATATGACGAATTCGCTCCCTTCGGGCACAGTCACCCTTCTCTTCACCGACATCGAAGACAGCAGTGGCAAGTGGGAAGAACATCGATCCGAGATGGCGGCGGCCCTAACGCAGCACAACCGTCTGCTAATCGAGGCCATCTCCGGTAACGGGGGAGTGGTGGTCAAAGACAAAGGTGACGGCTTCTTCGCTGCTTTCCCGTCTGCGGACGCCGCCCTCTCCTGCGCACTCGATGCTCAACTGTCCTTGCGAGCGGCCGACTGGCCTGATGCTATTGGGACGCTGAAAGTGCGGATGGCGCTCCACACCGGGACGGTTCGAAACGAAAACGGTGACTATCACGGACCGGTGGTAAACCGAGTGGCTCGTCTCGAGGGGATCGCCCACGGAGGTCAGGTCTTGGTCTCTGAAGCGACCAAGACGCTGGTTGAAGACAGCCTCCCCGAGGGGGCGTCCTTGGTTGACTTGGGAACGCACGCCCTGCGCGGCATGGAGCGAGCGGAGAGGGTCTTTCAGTTGATGGCACCCGATCTTGCTGACGAGTTTCCACCGTTGCTCAGCGCTGTCGGCGGCATCGCTCTTCCTAGTTATCCAACGTCGTTCGTGGGTCGCTCCACGGAACTGCAGGCCATAGGTGAGCTACTCGACGGCGAAGGGCGACTGGTGACACTTCTCGGCCCAGGTGGAATTGGCAAGACTCGCTTAGCCGTGGAGACCGCAAGAGATATGGCCAATGGGCTCGCCGGCGGAGCGTTTTTTGTCGACCTGGCCCGTTTTAGCGAAGCAGACGATGTCGGTTTTGCCATTGCCGAGGCGGTTGGCGCTCATCCGGAGGGAACCGCCTCCAACGTGACACTTGCGGCAGCACGAATCACCAGGCCGACCTTGCTAGTTTTGGACAACTTCGAACATCTGGCTTCGGCGGCGACGACCGTTGCCGAGTTGCTCGAGCTCGCAACCGATGTTCGGGTGATTGCCACAAGCAGAACTCCATTGCACATCCGGGGCGAACGCATATTTCCGATTGAGCCTCTTTCCTCTCAGAACGGCAGTGGCTCGGTGCCGGCAGCGGTGGAGTTGTTCTACGAAAGAGCTGCCGGCTTTGGGGTGAGTCTGGGTGACGAAGGCTCCGATGCTGAGGCGGTCAGGTCGATCGTCCGCCGGCTCGATGGGCTTCCTCTCGCTATCGAACTCGTCGCAGCACGCACCAGACTGATCGGGATCGGCGAGCTGGATGCCATGCTTGCCAGGTCGCTTGATGCCGTTGGGTCGGGTGCTGCCGACCTCCCTGTTCGCCAGCGCACGATTCGTTCCACCATCGATTGGAGCTTGAAGGCACTCACCGAAGGACAGCGCAACCTCTTTTCTCAGTTGTCGATCTTCCCTGCCGGTGCCACGCTCGCCCAACTCGAGGATGTGTCCGGCCCGGACATTGGTGGCGACCTCCTCCATGAGTTGGCCGCTCTCGTCGACAATTCTCTTGTCAACGTTGTCACCGATCAACCCGGGGGCACGCGTTACCGCCAACTCGCGCTCCTCCGGGACTACGGGGCCGAGTTGCTGAGTCAGTCAGGCTCCACCGACCTAATCATGGGCCGCCTGGTGGACTATTACGTGGCAACGGTTCCCGAGCAGGGGCGGCGGATCCAGACCAGCGACACTGTGGAGAAGGAGATCCGCGCGGATCACGACAGTTTGGTAGCGGCTATGAACTGGAGTCTGGACCACGACCGGGCCGCCGACATGGTCGATGGGGTCTGTGACATATGGGTGTATTGGTTCAATGGGGACCGTGCCATGAGTGCCGCCCAGTGGGTCGCCATCGCTGACGAACAACTAGATACTCCAAAACTCGATTGGCTTGTGGGTTTCTTCGCCTTTCAGACCGGGGATTTTGAGAAGGCAGTAGCTCGTTTTATGGGTGCCATCGAGCGTTTCGAGGAGACTGAAGACGCAGAGTGGAAGGCGATGTCGCAAGGGTTTGCCGGCGCTCTTTTCGAAGACCTCGACGCCGGCCGGGAAATGCTGGAGGCGGCCGTGTCTCAGTTCGGAGAGCACGACTTCGGAGTGAA
>JAZFTT010000174.1:0-19388 GCA_036446835.1 Acidimicrobiia bacterium | reverse complement strand
GGCTGGTTCGGGTACCAGCCCAACGCCGGTCCCTTCTACTCGCCGGGGACGGCCATGGACTACTGGGCTCTCGGTCTTCAGCTCATCGGACTCGCGTCGTTGGTCTCCGCAGTCAACTTCATCGTCACCGTCTTCAACATGCGTGCCAAAGGCATGCGGCTATTGCGGATGCCGGTGTTCGTGTGGATGGGGACAGTTGTTGCGTTCCTACTCCTCTTCTCGATTCCGATCATTGCCGTGGCCCTCTTCATGGTCACCTTCGATCGGCAGTTCGGAACGCTCTTCTTCGCGCCTGTGGGCGGTGGGGACCCGATTCTCTGGCAGCATTTGTTCTGGCTTTTCGGGCACCCAGAGGTCTACATCCTGATCCTGCCTGCCATGGGAATCGTGTCTGAGGTCCTGCCGGTCTTCTCCAAGAAGCCCCTGTTCGGCTATTCGGCCGTGGTATTTGCTGGGGCGGCCATCGCCTTCCTCGGATTCGGCGTGTGGGCCCACCACATGTTCGCCTCGGGAATCACTCCCGTTGCCCAGGCGGCATTTGGCCTGGCGACGATGACCATTGCCATCCCCACCGGCATCAAGATCTTCAATTGGCTCGGGACCATGTGGGGAGGGCGAATTCGCATGACCACCCCCATGCTCTTTGCCGTTGGTTTCATCGCGATGTTCACGATCGGCGGGCTTTCGGGAGTGACCCATGCAGTCGTGCCCTCAGATTGGCAGCAGACCGACACCTATTACATCGTCGCCCACCTGCACTATGTCTTGTTTGGCGGTTCGGTATTCGGTTTATTCGCCGGGCTCTATTACTGGTACCCCAAGCTGACCGGCAAAATCATGAATGAGAGGCTGGGGAAGATCAACTTCTGGCTGATGTTCATCGGCTTCAACACCACGTTTGCTCCCATGCACTGGCTTGGGCTTCAGGGGATGGTGCGACGAACCTGGAAGTACGCTCCGGAGACCGGCTTGGAGCCGTGGAATGTCGTCGTGACGATTGGCGCCTTCATCATCGCCACGGGTGTGGCCGTCTTCATGTACAACTGGTATCACAGCCGGAGACACGGTGAGGACTCGGGGCTCGACCCATGGGATGCGAGGACTGTCGAGTGGACCACTCCCAACCCGACGCCCGAGTACAACTTCGCCGTCTCGCCGGTGGTCTCGAGACTGGACCACTTCTGGCATCTCAAGTACGACCAGGATGACGAGGGTCGTGCTGTTCGCAAAGAAGATGCTGACCAGGTCATTGCCGAGTTGCAACATGTCGGGCTCAACCCGCCCGAGCCGATACATCTGCCCACCCCCTCTTACTTCCCGTTGATCATGGCTGCCGGCCTTCCCCTGATGTTCTACGGGATCATCTATCACACGACCGCATGGGGGAAGGCTCTGATTGCGATCGGGGCGGTGGTTTCGCTTGCCGCCGTTATCGGCTGGGCTATCGAACCGGTCGAGGAGCCTCACGACGAGCCGGGTGAAGAGAGGTCCGAGGAGGTGCAAGCCGGTGTCTGATGTAGCACACGACACTCCCGTCTCCCACCACGACGAGCACGAATCGACCGGGATCGACAACCGCAAGCTCGGAATGTGGGTCTTCCTCAGCTCGGAGTTCATGTTCTTCGGGGCGTTGATCGCGACCTATCTGCTCTACTCGAATCGGGGTGGTTTTGAGGGGACCTACCCGTCGGAGATCTATGACATTCCGTTCACCTCGGTCAGCTCCTTTGTATTGTTGATGAGCTCTCTGACGATGGTGCTTGCCCATAACGCCCTGAGCAAGGGCGACCAGAACGGCACCCGGACCTGGCTGTTTGCCACCGCCGCCCTGGGAGCCGTCTTTCTCGGTGGCCAGGTGTTCGAGTTCACCGAGTTCATCACCAAGTACGACATGACCCTGTCCTCCAACCCGGCAGCATCGGCGTTCTATCTGCTCACCGGGTTTCACGGCACACACGTCGCGATCGGCGTGATCATGCTGCTTTCGCTTTGGGGCATCTCCCGACGCCGGGGCGGTCTCAGTGAGAAACAGGGCATGAGCCTCGAGTTGGTCGGGTTGTACTGGCACTTCGTCGACATCATCTGGATCGTCATCTTCACTGTCGTTTATCTGCTCTCGGTGCCTCCGGCATGACAACAGAACACGACACCCATCCTTCGCCGGCTCAGTACTGGAAGATCGCTGCGCTCCTGGCAGTGCTCACTGTGTTTGAGGTGGCGATGTTCTACATCGATCGTGAACTCGGGCTCGGTGGTCTCAACGCCCTCATCCTGATTTCTCTCGCGTTGCTCAAATTTGTGATCGTGGTCGGCTGGTACATGCACCTCCGATTCGAAAACGCCCTCCCGAGCCGCTTCTTCACCGCCGGTGCGATCCTTGCCCTAGGCCTCTATCTCGTGGTCCTGTCGGCAATGGGGGTCGTTGTCATCCGGGGTTAGACGTTGATACCCGACTGGCACCCCCATTTCGATGTCTGGGCCCTGATCTTCGTCCTCGGGTTCGGCTATTGGTACGCCAATGTGCGGATCCGGACCCATTCGGTCTCCGTGGCTCCAGGTCCGACCCGGAGACAGTGGTGGCAGTGGTATCTGGCGCTCGCACTGATGTGGCTGGTCTCGGGGTGGCCGCTCCATGACATTGGTGAGGAATCGCTGTTCATGGTGCACATGGTGGAGCACATCGTTCTCGCCCTGGTGGTCGCGCCACTGCTGCTGATGGGTAGTCCACGATGGCTTGCAGACGCAACACTGGGCCATCCGTGGGTAACCAGATGGCTGAAACCCCTGGCTCGACCCGTGCCCGCCTTTGTGCTCTTCAATACGATATTCATCCTGATCCACTGGCCGGAGATGGTCGGGTTGATGCTGGGCACCGAGCTGGCCCACTTTCTCATTCACTCCCTGCTCTTTTTTTCGGCCGTCCTCATGTGGATGCCCGTTCTCTCTCCGACGATGGCGATACCGAAGATCTCTCGCCCGGGTCAGATGCTCTACCTGTTCTTCCAATCTCTGCTGCCCACCATCCCGGCTTCTTTTCTCACCTTCTCCACCGTGGCGCTCTACCCCGTCTACGGCGCTGCCGCTCTCGAATGGGGGTTGGATCCGGTGACCGATCAGACGATTTCCGGCATTGTGATGAAGCTAGGCGGCGGCTTCATTCTCTGGATAACCATTGCGGTCATCTGGTTCCGGTGGACCTCCGAGGAGCGGGAGTGGGAAGAACTCAACACCTCCGTTCCGACCGCGTGAGCGTGCCACTCCAGCGCGGGCGGTTCTTCCTGCCTGGCCCCACCGAAGTACATCCGGACGTCCTGGCCGCCCAGACAGGGCCGATGATCGGTCATCGCGGCGAAGCCATTCAGGATCTGATGGCTCGAATCGACGAAGGGCTGAAGCCATTGTTCCTCACCGAGAGGCCCGTGTTCGTCTCGACCTCCTCCGCAACCGGGCTGATGGAGGCTGCTGTTCGCAACGGGGTTGTCGGTGGTCGGGTATTGAGCCTCGTCAACGGCGGTTTCTCCGGCCGATTCGCTGAGATTGCTCGGACCTGCGGCTTTGAGGTTGACGCGTTGACGATCCCATGGGGAGACGTGCACCCGCCGGACCAGGTCGCCGACCGTCTCGGCGCCGGCGGATATGACGCGGTCACCGTTTCGCAGTCCGAGACCTCGACCGGCGCCCTTCAGGATCTTGAGGCCATTGCATCGGTGGTCGGTGAGCGGGAGGAAACCCTGTTGCTCGTCGACTCCGTCACCGGGGTCCCTGGGTTGGAGACGAAGACCGACGAGTGGGAGCTCGATTTCATACTCACCGGGTCACAGAAGGCTCTGGCGCTGCCACCGGGACTGGCATTCGGAGTCGCGTCCGACGAGATGATGGATCGATCGAAAGACGCTCCCGACCGGGGCTGGTACTTCGCGCTCGACCGACTCATGTCCGAGCTCGTTAGAAACCAGACTCCGGCCACCCCGGCGGTGTCCCTCCTCTATGCACTCGACGTCCAGCTTGCTCGAATCGCCGAGGAGGGTCTTGAGAACCGATGGAAGAGGCATCTGGCTATGAGAGAGCGAACGGTCGAGTGGATCGAAGAGATGAGAGAAGCCGGGGTGGGCATCGAAGCCCTGGCCGCCGAGGGTTATCGGTCCCCAACGGTTACTTGTATTTCGATGCCAGGAGGTGATGGAGCGTCGGCCACCGTCGCCGAAATGCTTGATCGCGGCTGGGTGATCGGTGGGGGCTACGGCAAGCTGACGGAGTCCACGATCCGCATCGGCCACATGGGCGACCACACGGTCGACGAACTAGAACTTCTTCTCGCCGAGCTCGGCGACGTTCTAGTGTCATGACTCTCACAGTTCTGGTCACCGATCGAGTTTCGGATGAGGGGTTGGCCCCGTTGCTCGACGATGACCGTTTCGCTATCGAGACCATTCACGACTCCTCGAGCGACGAATTCGAAGCGGTCCTGGCATTGGCAGTGGGCTTGATTGTTCGAAGCGCCACGAAGGTGGACGGCGACATGATGACCAGGGCGGCCGGTCTCAAGGTCATCGGCAGGGCTGGAGTCGGTGTCGACAACATCGACCTGGCGGCCGCCTCGAAAAGGGGGATTGCGGTGTTCAACGCCCCGGGCGGCAATACCAACGCAGCTGCCGAGTTGACGATGGCGCTGATGCTCGCCCTGGCAAGACGGGTTCCGGAGGCCGATCGATCGATGAGGGAGG
Source organism: Acidimicrobiia bacterium (assembly GCA_036446835.1). Classification (GTDB taxonomy): domain Bacteria; phylum Actinomycetota; class Acidimicrobiia; order Spongiisociales; family ZC4RG35; genus SZUA-217. Next base: position 14,664 of record JAZFTT010000174.1, on the reverse strand, counting down.
GACGATGGGAGCGAGCCGGTCTCCAAGGAATCGAGTTGAAGGGGCGCACCCTCGGCCTCGTCGGCGCAGGCCGGATCGGTGGGGAAGTAGCTCAACGATGCCGGGCTTTCGGGATGGATGTCCTGGTCTACGACCCGTACCTGGCTGAGGAGCGAGCGGCGCAGTTGGGGGTGCGACTCGTCGGCCTCGATCAGGTGATCGAGAATGCCGATGTGATCTCCTGTCATGTTCCCCTGACCGACGAGACCCGCGGATTGATCGACGCTTCCCGATTTGGCCGGATGAAGGACGGGGTTCTGGTGATCAATGCCTCCCGCGGAGGTGTCATCGACGAGGCTGCACTGGCAGACGCCCTTCACGATGGAACGATCGCCGGAGCTGCCCTCGACGTATATGAGAGGGAGCCATTGTCAGAAGAAAGCCCGCTGCGCAATGCTCCCAACCTGGTACTTACCCCTCATCTGGGAGCCTCGACCGAGGAGGCGCAGGTGGGTGTGGCGACCGAAGTAGCCCGCTACGTCCACGCCGCTCTCGGAGAGGGCGATGTGTCGGCGGCGATCAATGCGGCCGATCTCCACTGATCTCAGACGATCTGCACCACGACGGGAGTTTGTCCTTCGGGAGCGCTCTCCTCGTGACCTTCACCTGAGTTGACGAGGAGGACAGCGACAAGAATCAGAAGGACCGTACCGATCCCGACCACGGCGACGAGAAGATCGCCACCTGTGATTCTCATCTGGGGTTGGCTCCCCGCCAGGGCGGCGAACCCGAGGATTCCGCTCGCGACCAGAATTGCGATGACGGCTGCACCTCCAGAGGTCAACTCATTGGACTGAATCAGGAGATAGGCGAAGGGGAGGACAAGAAGAAGAAGGATCACGGCGGCAGCCATCGGAATGCTCACAGCCTGGCCCAAACGCTCCTTCACTTCTGTCACTTCTTTCTGGTCGCCATCGGCAACCGCGACGGGGGTGCCGAACAACTGGGGAACCAGGGAGGTGACCGCTCCAAGAATTGCTCCGCCGACGACCATCACGGCCAGGGTTGCAAGAACGGGTAACTGGGTCAGGCCTTCGTCTCCTTCGATCTCGGTGCCGAATCCGGCTGTCAGCAGGATTCCGGCGACGATGCCGAGGATGAGCCCCATCACGGCTCCGATCCAGGCGGTCGAGGTCTTCGACCCGGATAGCTGCATGGCGGGATTCGCCGAGGCTGCGGCCGTACGGGACAGGCCGGCGACAATGGCGCCAAAGATGATGCTCACCAGGGCGGCCCCGATCAGAACGCCGGTCGAATCGACCGCCACGACCGGACCTGTGTCCGGGATCACCGCAGTCGTGTCCGCCCAGAACGCGCTCGCCACCAGAAATCCGACCAGACCAAGGGCTGCTCCGGTCCAGGCTCCGACCCTGACCGCTGTCTTGATGCGTCGTCCCATGGAAACGGGCTCGAGAGGTTCCTCAGGCTCCGCCTCGGCAATCGGCTCCTCGGCGGTTGGTGGGACTTCGATCACAGGTGGATCCATCACGGCTACTGCCGACGCCGGCTCCTCGACTATCGGTACTTCTGCGACTACCTCGGTTACTGGCGTATCAGCGGCGGGAGCGGCTGCGGCCACGGGTGCGCCACCGGCCCATGCCGTGAGCACGTCGTCAACGGTGGTGCCGTTCTCGGCGGCTCGGGCAGCGGCCGAACGTTGCACCAGGTCGGTGGGCATACCGAGGGCTGCGGCGGCCGTATCAAGCAGTTCGCTCACGAGACGGCACTTTAGCCAGGCAGTTTCATTCTTCGATTCTGCTTATACCCGCTTGAAGGGCTCGGCGTACGAGAACCGTTCCGTTATGTCCTCCCGGTAAACGACCAGCCGGAGTGTTTGGAAGTGATCGCCCCATGAAGGATCGGGTGAACTGATACCCACCTGGGAAGAGGGAACGAAGCCAAAGCGGCTGTAATAGGACGTCGAGCCGAGCAGACCGATCAAGGGCTCGCCGCGCTCGTCCGCTGCGCTGATGACGGCCCTCATCAAGGCTGTTCCGACCCCATGGTTCTGACGGACCACCCTGATGCCGATCGGCCCCAAGCCAAGAACGGGAATCCCGTCGACATGGGCCCTGGTGCACGTCACATGCCCGACTATCTGCTCGTTCTCGATGGCCACCAGAGAGAGGGCCGGGATCCATGCGGGAGACGCCCGAAGCGCCTCTACCAAGCCAACTTCCGGGGGTACCGCCTCCGGGTTGTCGGTCACCGAGAAGGCCTCGGCGTGGACTTCTCCTATCGACTCCTCGTCACCCGCCATTTCCTGCCGGATCTGCATCGGGAGAGTGTGACAGGACGGCGGCACAGTTCTGGAGCACCATTACCCTTCCGACGAAATGCTTGCCGTCATCAGCTACCCACCGATCCCGCTCTGGGACGTCGGGCCGTTCACGTTTTCCCTTCATGGGCTTTTCGCCGCTCTCGGGTTCATCGCCGGGGCCTGGATTGCGACCCGGGAACTCCGCAAGAGAGGGTTCGATACCCTCAAGTATCAATCCGCCCTGACGTGGGGTCTGGTCGGCGCCCTGATCGGTGCCCGCTACCTCACGGCTCCCGCAGCCATCTTCGACGCGATGCAGGAAGGCACGTCGATCCTCGCCACCCTCCACCCCCTCAATGGCAGCTTCTCCATAATGGGCGGGTTCGCCGGCGGAATCGTGGCCGGTATCTGGCGAATGAGACAGATTGAGCTCTCCATCCTTCCCACACTCGACATGTCGGCGTTTGGCCTGGCACTGGGAACCATCGTCGGGCGAATTGGCGATCTGGCCATCGTCGAACATCTCGGCAGCGCGACCAACGTGTGGTGGGGTTACGGGGTCAAACCCGGTTACGACCTCGCTCCTCAGCACAACGGGCTCGAGTGCACTGAAGCGACGGTCGGACTGGACGGATTCTGCGGTGTTTATCACCACGTGGCCATCTACGACATGATCGGCGCCGTCATCCTCCTCGGCGTTCTCTTCTTCATTCATGGGCGCTTCAAGCTTCACTACGGCCAGCTCTTCTTCATCTGGGTTGTCTGGTACGGGTTCCAGCGCTTCGTCCTTGATTTCCTCCGTTTCGGAATGGGTGATGCCGAGATCGGTTCGTTCACCTGGAATCAGATCAGCGGTCTGGCCGCCGGTGGCGTTGCTTTGATCTTCGTCTGGTACATGGGTCGTCAACAGCCTGTTGTCAGCCCTGAAGAAGATGAGTTGCGCGGCGCAGACCTGGATCAGATGACGACTACCGCGGAACCTGCCTAACCGGCGTTTCTCTCGTCTCGCCAGGCGAGCCACTCCGCCACGGGGGAAAGGTCGTAGTTGGTCTGCCCGTCGAACCCAAGGGTGATGAAGGTGGCGCCCGCCTCGACGAACTCGTCTCCCATCTCCGGAGTTGTTGTCTTGGCGCCGGCCGAACGCTCGATCTCGGATGGGTCCCTGCCGATGTCGGCGCAATGGTTGTCGAGAACCTGGTTCTTGTGCCTGATCACGTCTGCCTTGCCGAAACCATGCCAGATGTCGGCGTACTCGGCGGTGTAGCGGAGGGTCTTCCTCTCACCACCGCCCCCGATCAGCACCGGGATGTCTCGAGTTGGCGCCGGGTTGAGCTGGCTCCATCGGTCCTGGATCCGGGGAAGAGCCGTCTTGAGATCGGCGAGGCGGGATCGCGGGGTACCGAAATCGTATCCGTACTCGTCGTAGTCCTTCTCGAACCAACCGGCCCCGATGCCAAAGATCAGACGCCCGTCTGAGGCATGGTCGACGGTGCGGGCCATATCGGCCAGCAGCTCCGGGTTTCGATAGCTGTTGCAGGTGACCAGCGCTCCGAATTCCACACGCTCGGTGACTTCGGCCCAGGAGCCGAGCATCGTCCAGCACTCGAAGTGCTTTCCGTCGGGGTCTCCCATTAGTGGGTAGAAGTGATCCCAGTTGAAGACGGCGTCCACACCGATCTCCTCGGCTCGCACCACTGCGTCGCGGATTGTCGAGTATTCGGCGTGCTGGGGTTGAAGGCCAACCCCGATTCGTATGGGATTCGTCATGATGTGAGATCTCCTGGCTGTTTGAGCCTGGAAACCCTAGACCTCGATTCCGTACATCGAATCGATGATCAACTCGTCGACCACTGCCTGGAGTGCTTCGTGCTCGGATGCTCCATCCTCGAGGGTGGTCTGGTATGTGGCGAGCTGGCGATCGGCACTCGTTCCCTCCGAGACGATGGTGCGGGCATTGCGGATCTCATCCCTCACGTCGAATTCGACAGCATCCTGTGCCAGCAATTCGATCAACTCGTCGATCAGATTGGCCATCGGCACCAGCTCACCCTTGCCGAAATCGACCAGGGAGCCATCGGTTCCATAACGCTGGGCCCGCCATATGTTCTCTTCGATCATCCCCGGCGAGTAGACGCGCCACTTCTGATTGTTGCGACGCAGGCGAAAGAGCATGCCCAGCATGCACTGGTAGAGAGCGGCGATGGTCATGGCATCGTCGACACGAGTGCAGACGTCGGTGACACGCATCTCGAGTGTCGGAAAGCGAACCGATGGGCGAATGTCCCACCAGAGTTTGGTGGCGTCCTCGATGAGCCCGGCTCCGACCAGGACGTCGACATAACGTTCGTACTCACCCCATGAGTCGAATTGCTCAGGGATGCCCGTCCTGGGGAGATTCTGGAAAATGACCAGGCGATAGGCATGAAGACCGGTGGGGCTTCCGTCCCAGAACGGTGACGAGGTGCTGAGTGCCAGCATGTGGGGCAGCATGTACTTGACCTGGTTCATCAGGTCGATCCGGAGATCCCGGTCCTCGATGCCCACATGAACATGCATCCCACATATGACGAGCTGTCGCGCCACCTGCTGATAGTCGGCGGCGAGTCGCAGGTATCGATCATCATCGGTGGTTTCCTGACGCGCCCAGTTGGCGAAAGGATGTGTCGAGGAAGCGATGATCGCTGCTCCGTATTCCCCCACTATTCCATTGAGGTCACGCCGACAGGTGGCGACCTGCTCTCTCGCTTCGGAGACCTTGGTGCAGACGTCGGTCCTGATCTCGATCTGCGCCTTGAGAAACTCGTGGGTGGCCGCCGACCCGACCACGTCGTTGATCGATTCCCACATCTCGGGAGGTGGGCTCTTGATCAGGTCGCGGGTCTCCAGGTCGACCACGAGGTATTCCTCCTCGACACCGATTGTGAACGCAGGTCTCTCCAACACCCGCCGAACGTTAGAGGGCTGACCCCATCACGCGTCGGCGTTCTTCGGCGCAGGCGTCGCGAACGTGGCAACCGTCGAGATGGTCGTTGACGAGACCCATCGCCTGCATGAAGGCGTAGACAGTTGTCGGTCCGACAAACGACCAGCCGCGCTTCTTCAGGTCCTTGGACATCGCCGTTGAGACCTCCGTGGTCGAAGGAATGTCCGTCGGTGGCAGCGTTTCCGGCTCCGCCCACGACCAGAAGTGGGTTGCCAACGAGCCTTTCTCCTCGATTAGCTCGAGCGCAAGCTTGGCGTTGTTGATGGTGGAGCGGACCTTGCCCTGGTGTCTCACGATGCCGGCGTCGTCCAGAAGACGCTCCACGTCGGCTTCCCCGAATTGGGCCACCGTTTCAGGGTCGAATCCGGCAAAGCCCTTTCTGAAGTTCTCCCTCTTGCGGAGGATGGTCAGCCAGGAGAGGCCCGCCTGGAACCCCTCGAGGCAAATCTTTTCGAACAGGCGGGTGTCATCGGTCGTCGGACGACCCCATTCGTCGTCGTGGTAGAGGCGGTAGATCTCGGGTTCGACCCCCCACCAGCAGCGGGACAGTCCATCCTCAGCGTTGTTCAACTCCATGTGGGCACCCGTTCTAGCGGTTTCTACCGGCACTGGCTCGCGGACCACCCTGAAGCCTTGAGGCAGAATTCCAGTCGGATCCCCGATTGAGAGTCAACCACACTGAACATTCCTGGCCGCGGGGACCGAGAATTCACAGTCAGCGCTTTGGTAGCTTGCTCGGGATTCGTCAAAGTGGGGCCCTAGCCCGGTCGTGTACACGCTTTGTCGTTTATCCGTCATTAGCGCACCGTGTCATAACCTGCGTCCCGTGGAATCCACACGCGTCCGCGACGCCCTTTCGGGTGCAGTAGCAGCCGGTCTCGCCCTTGGAGTCTCCGAGCTTTTCGCCGGCCTGGTGAGTGGTCTGCCCTCTCTGGTCGAGGGTCTGGGTAATTGGGTGATCGACAACGTCCCCAAACCCATCAAAGACTTCGCCATTGACTTGTTCGGGATCTACGACAAGCTGGCCCTGCTGATCGGCATCGCTCTGACGACCCTTCTGATAGGGGCCGTGGTCGGGGTGTTCGCGCGAAAACGGTTTGGGCTGGCCATCGCGGTCTTCATCGCGTTCGGCGTGGTTTCGGCGCTGGCCGCGGCGCTGGATCCTCAGGTTACGTTGGGCGTGGCGATCATCCCGGCCGGAGCAGCGGCGATCACCGGGTTGGGCTCCCTGCAATGGCTCTACGGTCTGGGGTCCGGCAAACCCGTCCAGGAAGAGGACGGCCACTCGATCAACTCCTCCCGACGCACATTCCTGGTCGGCGCGGGAGCGTTGTTGGGTCTTGCTGCGGTGTCGGCGCGTGTCGGTCGGTCTCTTCTCGAGGGGGCCAAGCGTGCAGCATCGAGCCGCTCCGAGGTCGTGCTTCCCAGCCCTTCGGCAGCCCTCCCAAGCCCAGCGGCTGCGGCGGAACTCGGTGTGGCGGACCTGACTCCGATCATCGTTTCCAACGAGGACTTCTATCGGATCGACACCGCTTTCTCCGTCCCCAAGGTCGACTTGCAGGAGTGGACGTTGACCATAAAAGGGCGGGTCGATCGGCCATACACGATGACCTATTACGACCTCCTCGACATGCGCATGATCGAGCGAGACATGACACTCTCCTGCGTCTCCAATCGAGTCGGTGGCGACCTCGTGGGAAATGCGCGATGGCAGGGCGTCCCACTGACCGAGATCCTCGACCGGGCCGGCGTCCAGGACGATGCCGAGCAGCTTGTCGGACGCTCGGTCGATGACTTCACCGTCGGCTTTCCCGTGGAGGCGGCTTTCGATGGGCGCGAAGCCCTGGTCGCCGTGGGAATGAATGGCGAGCCCCTTCCCTTCGAGCACGGCTTCCCTGCTCGTCTTGTGGTGGCCGGTCTCTACGGATACGTCTCCGCCACCAAATGGCTGACGGAAATCGAGTTGACCGGATGGGATGAGTTCGACGCCTATTGGATCCCCAGAGGATGGTCCAAGGAGGCTCCCATCAAGACCCAGAGCCGGATCGACACACCCCGCAAAACCGAGCGGATTCCTCCAGGGCCGAGAACAGTGGCCGGGGTGGCCTGGGCCCCTGGCCGGGGGATCTCCAAGGTTGAGGTCCAACTGGGTGAGGTCGGGCCCTGGTCCGAAGCCGAGCTATCGGAGCCACTCTCCATCAACAGTTGGATCCAGTGGAAAGTGGACTGGAATGCTCAGCCCGGCCCTCATCTCCTTCGAGTGAGAGCTACCGACGGCAACGGCGAATTGCAGGATGAAATGGAGCGGCCACCCGCTCCGAACGGAGCGACCGGCTGGCATGCCCAACCTTGTCTGGTCCTCGACGCATAGCCGCATACTTCTAGTCGGCGGCATCGAGAGCAGCTATCGCCCAGGCCAATCCGGATGCCGGGTCTTCGATGGCCAGTCGAAGAGCCCAGCCCGTTCCGGGGGCGCCGTCGTCGAACCAGAACCACTGAAGACGGCCCGCTTCGGCGCCGACCTCGTCCGGATCTGGTGGCCAGTCGAGGTCGCAGAGCGCGGCGACCGTCCACCACGCCCCGTATCGGCCTGCTGCCGCCCCCCGTCGTCTGCCGTGCGCTCCGCCTGAGGCGCCGGCCCACGCCATCCACACCAGGGCCTCGCTCGGGGATAGGCCGACGATTCTCGCCTGGGTCAGACCCAGCGCCCTGATCGCTTCTCCCGCACTTCCTTCGACTGAGGTTGTCTCGCATTGCCCGTTGGATTGCTCGGCCCATGGTTGGACGAGGTCGGTGAGAGCTCCTTCTGACACCGTATCTTCGACTCGATCAACCCGTTCAGGGAGAGATATCTCAGAGCCTGCCGGAGGCATGGGGGAGGGGGCCTCGACCTTGTCCGCTTTGTATGTGGCGAGGAGATAGCTGGGCTCCCAATCCATGAGTCGGTCGGGAAGATCAGCGATGGGCCCAATTCCTGTCTCACCTCTGACAACTCGCTCAGAGGCGAATGTCATCCGCTCTGGCCCGTCGGACAGAAAGGGGCGAACCTCACTCCAAGTCTTCGTACTCGCCGCCACTTCCCCAAGAGGTCCCAGAGCAAAACGAGCCGCGCCTTCCGAGATGACCGGTCCGGCGAATTCACCTGGCGCCTCGAGGGCCAGTCGGTAGCGAATGAGGACATCGACACCCCACACCTGCTTGCCTCTGGTAACTGCCTCCTGGCAACGGGCCCTCAACTCGACCAACTCGTTCCAAGAAGAGGTTTTGCAGTATCCGTCGATGACCCGAATCAAGTCGTCGGTGTCGGTTGCCTCAATGGCGTCGATTGCCCGCTGGCTGATCACGGCTGATTGCCGACCGCTACCGGCTTGTCGAGTTGGGACCACTCGGAGAAAGACCCGATGTAGATGGCGGGCAAGTCATATCCGGCCACGACCATGGCAAGGGCGTTATGACAGGCGGTGACTCCACTCCCGCAGGACATTACAGGTTCAGCGTCGACATCCGAATAGCGATCCCGAAGAAACTCCGGCTGGAGGAGTCTGCCGTCGGCACCCAGATTCCCCGACGTCGGCTTGTTGATGGCGCCGGGTATGTGGCCGGCCTTGGGATCGACCGGCTCGGTCTCGCCGGTGTAACGCTCCAGGTCCCGGGCGTCGACGATGACCCGGCCCTGTAGCCGATCGTGTGTGACCACTCCCTCGAAGGTCGCCGATGTCGCGTATTCGACTACTTCCGGGTTGTTGGATCCGGATTCGATGGGCAGACCCATCGAAGTCCATGTCTGGTATCCACCGTCGAGCAATCGTGACCGAGAATGGCCGATCGATTGCAGCATCCACCACATCCGAGCGGCGATGACACCCCCCATATCGTCATAGACCACGACCTCGTCTCCCGGTGTGACGCCGAGACGTCCCAGGGTGTGGGTGAAGGTTTCGACTGTGGGGAGGGGATGTCGCCCCGGCCCTGGCGGCGCCGAGAGATCGGTGTCGAGGTCAACAAAGACCGCGCCGAGAATGTGGCCGGCCTCGTATGTCGACCGTCCGTGGCTGGGGTCGGTGAGAGCCCATCGGATGTCATACAATCGGACGTCCCCGAGGCGGTTGGCCAGTTCTTCGCTGGAGATCAAAGGGTTCATCGGAACCGTATTCCAGCAGCCGCGAAGATCGATTGTTTAGTTCTAGAACATTCAGGGTAGGATCAGCCCATGTTGGTTCGCTTGGAGCCATCGTCGAGCCACCCGATCTATCTTCAGATCGCCGACTCGATCGCCGGGCACATCGAGTCTGGATCTCTCGAAGCCGGAGATCGACTCCCTTCGGCCCGGTCTCTCGGCGCCACCCTCAACGTCAACATGCACACGGTCCTCAAGGCGTACTCAGAACTCGAGACTCGAAGCGTGGTTGAGATGAGGAGAGGTCGTGGAGGTGTCGTCGTTGCTCCTCGCTCAGATCTCCAGGTTATGGCGAAGGCGTTGGTGAGCGCAGCGAAGCGGCAAAGACTCGACAAGACAGAGGTGACAAGACTGGTGGAGGAGGCATGGCGATGAGAGGGTGGGGTCGGCTTCTGGGCTGGGCGAGTTCAATGGTTGCCGCAGGTCTCGTTCCCCTGGTGATCGGCTGGTCGCACATGCCAGACCCCGTAGCGACCCATTGGGGGCTCGACGGTGTCCCCAATGGAAACATGCCCCTTGTGATGGTTCCGTTGCTGGTGGTCTTCATGGTGGCCATCGCCCTGCTGACGACGTCGCTGTTCCGGATCGAGGGCCGCCCCACAGCCGAGGCCTTCGCGATGGTGGGCTTGTTGGGCGGTCTTGGAGTAGTTCTCATGACCAGCCTGGTCTATCTCAATTGGGACGTTTCCAGTTGGGAGGAAGCCGGGCCGTTTGTCTGGTGGCACATCATTGGAGTTCTGGGAGGAGCCGCAGCAGGAGGCCTCGTCGGCTACTCCCTGGGGAAGCGTTGGCATCCGATACCGGTAGGCGAGGGGCAGATTGTGGGTCCCGTCGTAGACATCCCAGAAGGAGAAGTTGTCTCGTGGGTCGGATCATGCTCGGTCAGGTGGCCACTGCTCATTCTTGGCCCGTTCGCGATCGTCTTCTTTCTCATGCGGGGTTGGTGGATGGTGATGGGGCTGGTGTTCATCGTGCTGGCCCTGTTGTTCTCCCGTGTCTTTGTCTCGATCAACGGTGACGGGCTCGACATCAGATTGGGCGGGGGGATGCGGGCCAGGAGGATCTCCCTTGACGACGTTCGATCTGCCAGGGCCATCGATCTCGAGCCGGCGGCGTGGGGTGGCTGGGGGTGGCGAGTGACGTCGAGGGCTTCAGCCATAGTGCTTCGACGGGGTGATGCGATAGAAGTGACATTCGAGAACGGTCGTCGCTTCGCCGTGACTGTCGACGACGCTGCCACGGGCGCTGCCCTGCTCAACGGTTTGGTGGCCCGTCTCGCCCGGAAGGGCTGACTTATTCCTCCTCGTCTTCCTGTGGTGTGGCCGAGCTCCTAGCCTTTTTCAGCTCGGAACCGAGCTCGGTGATGGTCGCCCCCAGAGCCGTAGCGAGAGAACTCGCCGCCTCCTTGAGCTGCTGTCTGATATCGGGGTCCGTGAGCACCGTGGACACCGACTCCGCTACCTGACTCCAGGCTCCTGCGAGGGTGGAGAAGGCCTGTTTGATGTCATCGTCAGAAGGTCCGCGGTCCTTGGCGACCTTTCGATAGGTGTCCTTGAGCTGCTGGCCGAGCCCGCCGAAGTCGTCGGTCACGCTATCCCAGGGATCGCTGTGCCCTTCGGACGTAGGATCGTTCTCGTGCGTCTCCACTTACTCGATGGTACATACGAACTCTTTCGCTCCCACTTCGGTCGCCGCGACGTCGTCCCGGGCCCGAGCGGGGTGGACATCCGGGCCACCCTCGGGATCCTCGAGTCGACCTTGGCCCTCCTCCGCGAGCCTGGGGTTACCCATCTGGCGGCCAGCTTCGACACCGTGATCGAGTCGTTTCGCAACGACATGTTCCCCGGCTACAAGACGTCAGCCGGCATGGATGAAGAGTTGCTGGGTCAGTTTCCGCTGGCCGAGCGGGCGATGGAGGCGATTGGCGTCGTCGTGTGGCGCAACATCGAGTTCGAGGCAGACGACGCTCTGGCGTCGGGGGCGATTCACTGGGTCGAGGATGTCGATCAGGTGGTCATTGCCACGCCGGACAAGGACCTGGCCCAAGTCGTGGTGGGTAATCGAATCGTCACCTACAACAGACGGGAACAGAAGATCCTCAACGAGGATGCGGTGGTGGAGAAGTTCGGTGTGCATCCTGAGTCGATACCGGACTACCTGGCCCTGGTCGGCGACACGGCAGATGGCGTGCCGGGTCTGCCGGGATGGGGCGCCAAGTCGGCATCCACGGTCCTGGCTCGATATTCGCGGCTGGAAATGATCCCGGCGAGTGTCGATGACTGGGAGGTCAGGCCTCGCGGGGCTGAGAAGCTGGCCGTGACACTTCGGGAGCGACAGGATGACGTCTACCTCTACCGGGAATTGACCACTCTGCGGTTGGATGTCCCTCTCACCGAAGATCTGACCGATCTGAAGTGGAGAGGTGTTCCCGAGGAGGCGTTCATGGATTTCTGTGATGAGATGGGATTCGACGCCGATTCGATTCGAGTTCACCTCTGGGCCGAGTAGTCAGCCAGTGTCTTCTTCCCACACCACGTCGAAACGGTCCATGCAGTCGCTGCATCGGTAGGCGAATGCCGTGCCTGGCTCGGGTAGCTCGTCCTCGGGAAGAAAGCTGATCAGGTGCGCGGTGGCTCCACACTCGACGCAGACAATCGACTCAGGTGGGAGGCTCACAATTCGGTGGGCGGTCTGGCCCGCATCAGCACCAGGGAGCCGATGACTCCCGCGACCAGGGAACCGGCGAAAATGCCGACCTTGGCCAGATCTGTGAGGTGGGGATCATTGAATGCAAGACCCGTCACGAAAAGCGAGACCGTGAATCCGATCCCGGCCACAGCCGAGAGGCCCACAATATGGGTCCACCCCGTTCTCGCCGGGAGCTTGCCCAACCCGAGCTTGACTGCTGCAAAGGCGAAGCCGGTGATCCCAACCATCTTCCCGACTACCAGGCCGACGGACACACCCAGGGCGATGGACGAGGTGAGAGCCTCAGAGAGGTTGATGGCCCTGAAGTCCACCCCGGCGTTAGCCAGAGCGAAGATAGGAACAATGAGAAAGGAGCTCCATCCAACGAGGTAATGCTCATTCCGGGTGAGGGGAGCAACAGACTCCCTGGCAATCTTGGCGAGTAACAGAGCCTCGTGGTCGGCGTGCTCCTGGGCGTCAGTGCCTTCGAGGTCGGAGGGGAACTCGTCGAGGATTGCCCGGGATCGGCGGTTGAACTCGTCCGCCGAGTAGTAGGGCCGGGCGGGGACGATAAAGCCGAGAGCGACACCCGCCAGTGTTGCGTGGACGCCGGACTCCAATACCAGGTACCAGATGACGATGGCGAGAGGCACGTAAAACGCATGAGAGCGAATCGTGACTTTGCTCCCCACCCATACCAGGACCAGCAGCCCGATGGCAGCGGTCAGATACCCGACTCGAAGATTCTCTGTGTAAAAGATGGCGATCACGGCGATTGCTCCGATGTCGTCGGTAATCGCCACAGCCAAAAGGAAGAGTTTTGCTCCGGGGGGCACCTTCGATGAGAGCAACGCGACGATTCCAAGGGCGAAAGCGATGTCGGTGGCCATGGGAATTCCCCAGCCACGGATCGCCTCGGTGCCCGCTCCAGCGTTGAACGCGATGTAGATGGCGGCAGGAACGATCATGCCTCCCAAAGCGGCCATGACCGGCAACGCTGCTGCCCTGGGCTCGCGAAGGTCTCCAATGACCAACTCCCGTTTGATCTCGAGACCGACGACAAAGAAGAAGATGGCCATGAGGCCGTCGTTGATGACATCTTGAACAGACTCCTCGAAGTGGATCCCCAGGAATTCGAAAGTGACGGGTTCTTCGAGGAGTGAGAAATAGGTCTCCGACCACGCGCTGTTCGCCCACACAAGGGCGGCGATGGCTGCGATGAGAAGAACGATGCCAGATGAGGCCTCGATTGTGCTGAAGTGGACGAACGGTCGAATGAACGTGCGTGGAACCCACCGGTCTGACGTGGCCCAGGTTCTGTGGCGTGGATCCATCTAGTGGCCCGTCTCACAAATGATTGTGGCGTCTCTCCGGCCCTCAACGTCGCCCGCTGCGTCCTCCGCCTTACCGCACCAACAGGTGCGGCCTCGTTGTGCGTCCTTGCGGATCGAACGCCGATGCCTCGGAGACACTCTCACACCATTTGAGCGACAGACCACTAGTGGATGCTCTTCCCAGCCGACTTGAGCATCTCACATGCCGCTACGACTCGCTCCGCCATCCCAGCCTCGGCCTTTCTGAAGTAGGACCTCGGGTCGTAGACCTTCTTGCTGCCGACCCCTCCGTCCACTTTGAGCACGCCTGTGTAGTTGGACATCATGTGATCGACGATGGGACGGGTGTATGCGTACTGGGTGTCGGTGTCGATGTTCATCTTCACCACGCCGTAATCGAGCGTCCGCTGAATCTCTGCGGTCGGCGTGCCCGAGCCGCCGTGGAACACGAGATCGAACTCCGCTTCGGCGCCATACTTCTGCATCACCGCCTGCTGTCCTTCCTGTAGAATTTCCGGCCGAAGCTCGACGAACCCCGGTTTGTAGCTGCCATGCACGTTGCCAAAGGTGGCGGCGAACAAATAACGCCCCAGCCCGCGGAGCGACTCGTACACGCAGAGCATGTCTTCCGGCGTGGTGTAGAGTTTCTCGGCCGGTTTGTCCGAATGGTCGACGTCGTCCTCTTCGCCGCCGACAACGCCCGCCTCCACCTCGAGAACGATCTCCTGGGCGGCGCACAGTTTCAGCACAGCTTGCGAATGGGCCATGTTTTTCTTCAGCGGCAACTCCGATGCGTCGAGCATGTGCGATTGAAACAGGTTCGGCAGCCCGGCTTCGCGGCGACGGGCGGTCTCAGCGATGAGCGGCTTGAGGAAACTGTCGATCTTGTCCGCCTGGCAGTGATCGGTGTGCAGCCCGATGAGTACGTCGTATCGCTCCGCCAGACGGTGCGTCGCTTCGGCCAGTACAATCGCGCCCAGCACCATGTCTTTCTGGCACAAGCCGGACGCGAACTTGCCGCCGCCGGTCGAAATCTGAATGATGCCGTCCGATTTCTGTTCGGAAAACGCCTTCAGCGCCCCGTTGATGGTGATTAACGAGGTGACGTTGATAGCGGGATATGCGTAGTCGCCCTTTTGGGCGGCATCGAGCATTTGGGCGTATTGAGTGGGAGTTGCAACTG
>JAZFTT010000173.1:0-3552 GCA_036446835.1 Acidimicrobiia bacterium | reverse complement strand
ATGCTTCTTGCTCTCGGGGTGATGGCGGCACTGTTCCATGCCCGCGAGTCCAATGAGGGCCAGGTGGTCGACGCCGCCATGGTCGACGGTTCTGCACTGTTGACGACATCGCATCACGGACTGATGGCCGAGGGTATCTGGGTATCCGCTCAACGGGAGTCGAACCCTCTCGACGGAGGTGCTCCCTTCTACGCGACTTACCGGACATCGGACGGGAGGCATATGGCCGTGGGCGCCCTCGAGGCCCGGTTCTATGCGGAATTGCTCGACGGGCTGGGTCTGGAACCCGGAGAGCTGCCCCCTCAGACCGACCGCTCCGGATGGCCTGAGCTTCGAGAGGCGTTCACTGCCAGATTCCTGGAAAGGACGAGAGATGAATGGGCGGAGCACTTTGAGGGCACCGACGCTTGCGTTGCCCCGGTCCTATCGATGGAGGAGGCTCCGGGCCACCCTCACAACAGGTCGAGGGGGACCTTCGTCGTGATCGACGACGTGACACAACCGGCCCCAGCACCCCGGTTCTCTGCCACGGTTCCAGGCGTATCGAGTGGTCCGAGCGTCCCCGGCGCCGACACCGACGCGATCCTCGATCAGCTCGGATACAGCTCCAGAAAGATCGGTATGCTCCGCTCATCCGGAGCAGTCGTCTGACCCAATGGAGGAACCGTGAGCAACCAGGCCGTGCTTGCAGAGCGAGCCGAGATCGATGCCGTAGTTGAAGGCAAGACCCTTGTTGACTATTTCAATCGAAATGCCGACCAATACGGAGATCAGCCGGCGATCCATTGGAAGGACGACGACTGGAGCGTTCTGACCTGGTCTGAGTACAGAAATGTGGTGCACCAGGCAGCCGCAGGACTCCAGTCCCTCGGCGTCGGCGAGGGCGAGTTTGTTGCCGTCATGGCCGGAAACCGGCCCGAGCACGTGATCGCCGACTTCGCCGCGGTTCACGCCGGCGGGACTCCGGTGACCGTGTATTCGACGCTGGCAGCGAGTCAGATCCAGTACATCGCAGACAATTGCAAGGCCACGGTTGCAATCCTCGAGAACCTGGACTTCATGAAGCGATGGGAGGAGATCCGCTCCGAGCTGCCCAACCTTCGTTATGTCGTCCTGATGTCGGGTGCCGAGAATTACGAGACCGCCGGCTGGGTTCTGAGCTGGGATGAGTTGCTCGCCAGAGGAACCCAAAGGCTCGGTGAGGACCCCGAGATTGTGAACAGGTCGGCCGCGGCGGTTACGCCTGACACCCTCGCCACCCTGATCTACACCTCGGGCACCACCGGCACACCCAAGGGCGTGATGATCAGTCAGTACAACGCGGTGTGGACCCTGGAGTCGCTGCGGAGGGCTGCTGATCTCGAGATCGGCGCAAGGATGGTTTCCTACCTGCCCCTGGCCCATATCGCCGAGCGGCTGGCCACCCACTACCTCGGTACCTTCCTGGCTGGACAAGTGTGGTACTGCCCTTCGATTGCCGGCGTGCTCGACTACATCCAGGCAGCGCAACCCACGCTCTTTGTTGCAGTCCCTCGTGTCTACGAGAAGTTTCATGCACGTCTGATGGGCCGGTTCGCCGGGGAGGAGGGGATCAAGAAGACGCTTCTCGATCAGGCCCTCGCTCAGAACGCAAAGAGAGTGGACGCCGAGATCGAGGGCAAGAGTGGCCCGATGTTGGCCGGTCTCCTTGACAAGATCGTTCTCTCCAAGGTGAGAGATGGGCTTGGAATGGGCCAGGTCAAGGTTGCCATCACCGCAGCCGCCCCGATCAATCCCGATCTCGTCAAGTTCTTCATGACAATTGGGATTCCGCTCTATGAGCTCTACGGGATGTCGGAGACCACCGGTCCCGCTACAACCAATGTCCCGGGGGCCTTCAAGATCGGCTCCGTTGGGAAGGCGCTTCCGGGTGTCGAAGTCACGACGGCCGACGACGGTGAGTTGCTCATGCGCGGCGGAGTCATAACCCAGGGCTATTGGAAACTCGATCAGGCCACCCGCGAGACCTTTGGTGAGGACGGCTGGCTCTACTCCGGAGACCTTGCCCGAATCGATGAAGATGGATTCGTTTGGATCGTCGGCCGCAAGAAGGAAATCATAATCACCGCCGCCGGGAAGAACGTTGCCCCGGCCCAACTGGAGACGGCCCTCGGAAACCATCCGATCATCTCCAAGGCATGCATGGTCGGAGACCAGCGCAAATTCATCTCCATGGTCATAGGACTCGATGGTGAAGAGGCCCCGGAATGGGCCGCGGCACATGGAATCGAATACAGCGACCTGGCCGGCTTCTCGGAACTCCTGGAGGTCCAGGAAGAGATCGCTGCTGCCGTGGAGGCGGCAAACGAGACCGTCTCCCATGCCGAGCAAGTGAAGAAGTGGATCATCGTGCCCGATGAGTGGACTCCTGAGTCAGGTGAAGTCACACCGTCGTTGAAGCTGAAACGTCACATCGTGCTCGACAAGTACGCCGAGGAGATCGACGCGATGTACACCGGCATCTGACCACAAGAAACTCCGGATGAATCGGACCATTTTCGAGTCGGATCATGACCTGTTCCGGACATCCGTCCGCGAGTTCGTCGAGCGGGAGATGAGCCCAAACGTCCACAGGTGGGAGGAAGAGGGCATCGTCGACAAGGAGGTCTTTCGAAAGGCCGGTCGGGCGGGGATGCTCGGCATGGCGGTTTCGGAGCAGTATGGGGGTGGGGGTGTCGACGACTTCCGTTTCAACGCAGTGATAGTCGAGGAACTCATGCGTGGGGACGCGATGGGCTCCGGTCTGTACATCACCCTCCACAACGACGTAGTTCATGGAGGGATTCACCCGGGCCCCAAACCTGGAGAAGATCGGTCTTCAACCCAGGACACCGCCGAGCTCTTCTTCGATGACGTGAGAGTCCCGCTGGAGAACCTGCTTGGCGAGGAGGGCAGGGGGTTTGTCCACCTGATGGACAACCTTTCCCAGGAGAGGCTCTCGCTCACCGTTGGCTCAATTGCACACGCCCAGACCGCTTTTGATTGGAAGAGAACAAAGTGATAAGCCGCGGTCTTCAGATGTTTGGGGGCTGGGGCTACATGGAGGAGTATCCGATAGCCCGGGCGTTCAGGGATGCTCGGGTACAAACCATCTACGGGGGAACGACCGAGGTCATGAAGAAGATCGTCGGGCGCTCTCTTGGTCTCTAACGGAGGGTCAATCAGTGAGTGAACCAATCACATTCGATGGGCGTGTCGCCGTCATAACCGGGGCCGGGGGCGGCCTCGGGAAGACCTACGCTCTCGAGCTCGCCCGTCGCGGCGCCCGCGTCGTGGTCAACGATCTCGGCGGGTCTGTGGACGGCAAGGGAGCTTCGGGGTCTGCTGCCGATGTCGTTGTCGACGAGATCAGGAGCGCTGGTGGGGAGGCCGTTCCCAATTACGACTCGGTATCAACCGAGGAGGGTGGAGCGGGCATCATCGGGACTGCTGTCGATGAGTTCGGTGGAGTGGACATCGTGGTCAACAACGCCGGGATTCTTCGAGACAAGTCTTTTGCCAACATGGAGACGG
>JAZFTT010000172.1:0-25588 GCA_036446835.1 Acidimicrobiia bacterium | reverse complement strand
TTTGTCCGGTGGCGAAAGCGATGGGGAACCACCCGTTCCCATTCCGAACACGGAAGTGAAACCTGTCAGCGCCGATGGTACTTGGGGGGTAGCCCCCCGGGAGAGTAGGTCACTGCCGGGCAGTAAACGTCGAAGGGCCGCCGACTAGCGTTGGTGGCCCTTCTCTGACACAGGAGACAAGGTGGCTCGCCACTCCGACAACAATCACAAGTCGAACAGGTCCGGTGGCTCCGGTCACCGTGGCCGGCAGCAGCCTCGACACCAGACGATCACCTCGGTCACTTCGGGCCAACTGCCCAAATGGGTGCGGGAAGACATCTTTCGCTCCACACCAAAGGATCGTCGAGAGCCCGCCCTCGGACATCTCTCCAAGGCTATGCAGCAATTCGCAGACGAGCGTTATGCGGCCGCCCTCCCCGAGCTTCGCAGTGCCAAGGAGCTTTCACCTCGTTCTTCCACTATCAGAGAATTGTTGGGTCTTTCCGCTTACAGGTCGGGACGTTGGGAGGAAGCCTTGCGGGAACTCCGCACCTTCCGACGCATTTCCGGGGATCTGATCCACATGCCAGTCGAGATGGACTGCCTGCGGGCTCTCGGTCGTAAGGAAGACGTCACCAAGACGTGGGAGCGTATCCAGGAGCACGACGTCTCGGCAACGGTCTCCAACGAGGCCCGGGTGGTCTATGCCTCCTTTCTCATAGATGAGGGAAGGGCACGGGAGGCGTGGCCGATCATCAAGCCGGGTCGTCTCATTGCGTCGCCTTCACCGGGTGAGGTGCGTCGGTGGTTTGTAGCTGCGAGGGTCGCTCTCGCGGCCGGCGATGAGGACGCCGCCAGACGCATCGTCGCTGCTCTCGACGAGCAAGAGCCCGACTTCGAAGGTGTCGACGAGCTTCGCCAGTCCCTCAGCTAAAGAATCTGTCCCCGGGTCCCGTCACACTCCTCATTGCCGCACTTCCCACATGCTGAGGGGAGAAATGTCATGGATCTCAATCTGATGGTCCTGTGTGGTCAACTGGCCACCAACGCCGAGCTGAGGGTCTTCGATTCGGGGACGCGTCTGATTCGCTATCTGGTCACCGTGCGAGCCGACCATCCCAGCCGTCGAACGGATGTGATACCGGTGACCCTCTGGGACCCACCTGAGGATCTGGTGGACGAGCCCGGTGAGAAAGGCGACCGGATTTGGGTATGCGGCTCGGTGCAGCGACGATTTTGGGAGAGTCCTGACGGGCGTACCAGTCGCATCGAGGTGGTGGCCGAGCAGGTCAATTTCGAGGAGATCGACGATCTCGAGCCGGTGATGGCCGATTAGCCCTGTGAGGGTTGGACTGCCCTCAGAGTGAGGGGGTCGCCTATCGTGGCAATTTGTCTGAATCTCGTGGCTTTCTCACGCCCAAATGGGTGATCTCTCATCTGGTGATGCTTCTGGTGGTCATTCTCTTTGTTCGGCTCGGGTTCTGGCAGCTGGATCGACTCGAGGAGCGTCGTCTCGAGAACACTGTGGGCCAGGCCCGGTTCGCAGAGGACCCTGTTGACATAGCGGTCCTTCTCGATTCCGTCGGCGCTGACGTAGAAAGCCTCGAGTATCGGCGAGCGGTCGCGACGGGAGTGTTCTACCCCGAGGATGAATTGCTGGTTCGCTCCCAGGTATATCGAAGCACCGCGGGTTTCCATGTGATCACCCCGTTGGTCGGGGAGAGCGGCGGGGCGATTCTGATGAATCGAGGGTGGGTGTCGCTGGGCCTGGACGAGGTACCGGCGACTGAGGCTCCACCTCCGCCGGGGGAGGTCACTGTGGTGGGATGGGTGCATTTGTCCCAGGAGAGGCCACCACTGGGACCTGTCGACCCGGCGGAGGGACGACTGACGACGACGAGTCGTGTCGATATCGCCAGAATCCAACAACAGATGGAGATGCCGCTTGCGCCGGTGTACCTCGTGTTGATAGGGGAGGGGAGCGGAGACCTGCCTATATCGGTGCGTCCTCCTGTCTTCGACGATGACGGCCCTCATCTTGGCTACGCCATCCAATGGTTTGCATTCGCCCTGATCGGTCTTGTCGGATATCTGTTCCTCGTTCGCAAACAGCTCGGGCGGTCAGCCTGATTCCGGCGCCTTGGCCAGACCCTCCACAACCTCCCATAGGTCCCTCCCAGCTACCTGGCTCGGATCGAATCGGATCTTCGCCGAACGTGAGCCGGCCCCAACCACTACCCAGTCATTCTCCAGGACACGACTATCGATCCACACCGGGAGATCGTCGGGAAGACCGAAAATCGTCACGCCGCCGATCTCTTGGCCTGTCAGCTCCTGTGTCAGTTGAGCAGATGCAAAACTGACTTTCCTGACACCCAGACGACGTCTGACCACCCCGTTGACGTCGAGACGGTCGGTCGCCAGAACCACACATACCGCGTTGTGTCCTTCCGGCTTTCGTGAGGCGACAACAATTGCATTTGCCGACCTCTCCAGCGGGATTCCGTACGCCTCACAAAAAGCGGCCGTGTCAGCGAGTTCGGGGTCACAGGCCATCTCTTCGTATTCGATCGAGGCCGACTCGAGATCAGCAATTACGCGTGGGTCTGCTGGCATAGCCTTCCACCATACGGGTCGGTACGGCGAACGGGTTCGCTCAGGGATGGGTCGCTACAATGATCGAGCGCAACCACGCCACCGAGAGCCCGCCATTTTGGACCGACTGATCGAGTGCGTCCCCAACTTCAGCGAAGGGAACGACCTGAGCGTTATTCGTCTGATCACCGACGAAATCGAGACCGTGGATGGTGTGAAGCTTCTGGATGTCGACCCCGGCAAGGCCACCAACCGCACGGTGGTCACATTCGCCGGGGCTCCTGAGGAAGTCATCGAAGCCGCCGTACGCGGTGTTCGCAAAGCCTCAGAAATGATCGATATGACCAAGCACTCCGGGGAGCATCCCCGTTTTGGAGCTACTGACGTCTGTCCACTCGTGCCCATTGCGGGCGTAACCATGGAGGAGACTGTCGAGTATGCCCGGGAGCTAGCGAGAAGGCTGGGCGAGGAAGTGGGACTCACCGTCTATTGCTATGAGAATGCCGCCAGCAACCAGGAGCGTCGAAACCTCGCCGATGTGAGAGCCGGCGAGTACGAAGGCCTGGCAGAGAAACTTGCCGACCCGCACTGGGCCCCTGACTTTGGACCCGAAGAGTTCAACCCACGCTCTGGGGCGACCGCGGTCGGAGCGCGCGATTTCTTGCTTGCTTACAACGTCAATCTCAACACCACCTCGACCCGTCGAGCCAACGCGATCGCGTTTGATGTTCGCGAGAAGGGACGGATGAGACGCAAGGGTGATCCGCTTACCGGCGAGGTGGTACGCGACGTTGACGGAGAGCCGGAGTGGGTGCCGGGGTCTCTGAAGAGCGTTAAGGCCATCGGCTGGTACATCGACGAGTTTGGCGTCGCTCAGATCTCGATGAACCTGACGAACATCTCGGTGACGCCGATCCACGTCGCCTTTGACGAGTGCGTCGAACGGGCCGGCGACAGGGGAGTCCGGGTAACCGGATCCGAGCTCGTGGGACTCATTCCGCTACAAGCGGTGCTCGACGCCGGACGGTATTTCCTACGCAAGCAGCAGCGCTCTACCGGAGTGTCCGATTCCGAGCTGATCAAGATCGCGGTCAATTCGATGGGGCTCGACGAGCTCAGTGATTTCGATCCGAAGAAGAAGATCATCGAGTACGTCCTCGCAGACGATGGCGAGAGCTCGAAGCTGATCGACATGTCGCTGCGCGCATTTGTCGAAGAGACAGCCTCGGAGTCACCGGCCCCCGGAGGCGGTTCGGTTGCTGCGGCTCTAGGAGCTCTGGGCGCCTCTCTGGGCACCATGGTCGCCAACCTCTCCTCTCACCGTCGGGGCTGGGACGATCGTTGGGAAGACTTCTCTGACTGGGCAGAGAAAGGAAAGATCTGCCAGGAGGAGCTCCTGGGTCTTGTGGATGCGGACACCCAGGCCTTCAATTCGATCCTCGACGCTCTTCGACTCCCTCGAGGCAACGAGAAGGAACGCGAAGCGCGAAAGGCCGCAGTAGAGGCAGCAACCAGCCATGCCATCGAGGTGCCGCTGATGGTGATGGAAGTCTCACTCGAAGCGATGGAAACGATCAGGGCCATGGCAGACATCGGACAGGAGACCTCGGCTTCGGATGCCGGGGTGGGAGCACTCTGTGCACGAGTGGCGATAAGAGGCGCTTATCTCAACGTGCGGATCAACGTCAAGGGTCTGAGCGATCAAACGACCGCAACTGACTATCTCGAAAGGGGAGCGGAGATCGAGAAGCAAGGGAGCGACTTGGAACGCGACATTCTTGGCCTCGTTGACAAGAACATCTAGGTGGAACGATGAGTGAGTACGACGACAAGACGTACGGCGCCAGATGGGCACCTCATTACGACGACATCTACGAGTTGATCGAGGACACGACACTGGACGTTCTGGTCGACCTTGCCGGATCGCCGCCAAGACTGCTCGAACTCGCTGTCGGTACCGGGCGAATAGCCATTCCGTTGTCTCAGAGAGGTGTGAAGGTCACCGGAATCGATGTCTCCGAGGAGATGATCACCCGGATGAGGGCAAAACCCGGGGGAGAGGCGATCGAGGTTGCGATAGGGGACATGGCCGATGTCGACGTGGAAGGCGTCTTCCCGGTGGTCTTGCTCGCCTTCAACACGATCTTCGCATTGTTGACTCAGGAGCGGCAGGTCGAGTGTTTCCAGAACGTGGCTGATCACCTAGAGCCGGGAGGGCGATTCGTTCTCGACTGCTTTGTGCCGGACATGAAGCGGTTCGATGACCACAACACCCGAATGGGGGTCTCCAGTATCTGGTCCAATGAAGAACACGCAATCGAGATGTCGATTCACAGTCCGTCGAAACAGAGGATCACATCCCACGTGTTGCGACGACAGGCCGACGGTCAGTCGCTTGTTTTGCCCGTGGAGATTCGTTACGCCTGGCCTTCAGAGCTGGACCTGATGGCTCGCTTGGCCGGTCTCGAACTCGAGAACAGATGGGGTTGGTATGACAAACGTCCCTTCACGGAGGCGTCTGGTCAACACGTGTCGGTGTATCGCAAGCCGTCCTAGCCACTCAGGCCGTGCCTATAGAGGTCAGTGAGTGTGTTCGTGCTCGTGGTCATGACCGCCCGAAGTTTCCTGTTCGGCGATCTGAGTTCGGACGTCTTCCATGTCGATCTCTTTGATTTGACCCACGAGGTCTTCGAAAGCCGGACCGGGTAGCGCGCCTGGCTGGGAGTAGAGAACGATTTGATCTCGAAAGACCATGAGGGTCGGGATGGAGCGAATCCCGAACTGCATTGCCAGCTCCTGTTCGGCCTCGGTGTCCACTTTGCCGA
This sequence comes from Acidimicrobiia bacterium, assembly GCA_036446835.1. GTDB lineage: Bacteria > Actinomycetota > Acidimicrobiia > Spongiisociales > ZC4RG35 > SZUA-217. The sequence goes on along the minus strand of JAZFTT010000172.1, from coordinate 20,189 downwards.
AAACGATGCCTTCATGTGACTCTGAGGCACTCTCGAAAACAGGGGCGAATGAGCGACATGGGCCGCACCATTCAGCCCAGAAGTCGACAATAACCGTCTCGTTGTCACGAATGGTCTGATCGAATGTGTCTTTGGTGAGGGCGACAGTGGCCATCGTTGGTGAACCTTTCCTGGCAATCGAATTCTGGAAGTACAACCCATGGGGGGTCGCTGGTTATTCCACGTCTGATTTGACGATAAAGCGCATTCTAGGGTCCCCGGCGGTCTTCGCCGTTACGCGAATGGATCGATCGGCCCGAACCAGAGAATCGCCAACGTCAGGGCGGCGCCAAGGGCGGCCCCAACCACCAGGGCTGTCCGCGCACCGCGCAGATCCTGGGTTCGATCCGAGGCTGCCTCGAGCACACCCATGGCGAGCAGGATGTACACCATCCACACGATGTATATGAACAACCAGTGCATTTCGGCTCAAGAGTCCGGCTAACGCTGAGGGTAGTGAGTCAACTCTTCGATCTGTTGCGCCAGAAACCGCCGATCGACCTCCGTCGCTGCGAGGTGAGCGGCGCGTTCGAAGGCGGTCTTGGCCGCTTCACGGTCTCCCAGCCGCCGTAACATTGTGCCGCGTGCGGCGTGCATCAGGTGATAGCTGTCGAGGTCGGTTGCGACTGCGTCCACGGCTGTGAGGGCAGCGTCTGGACCCTCGACCTCAGCAACGGCGATGGCCCGATTGAGCGCAACCACCGGGGTGGGCATCACCTCGAACAGATGGTCGTAGAGGGAGAGAATCTGAGGCCAGTCGGTTTCCTCGACCGAGTCGGCATCGCAGTGCACGGCCTGGATCGCGGCCTGGAGCTGGTAGGGACCCGGCTGGTCGCGGCGGAGGCAGGCGCGCACGATGGCATGGCCCTCTTCGATCATGGGCCGGTCCCACTTGGTTCGGTCCTGGTCGCCCAAAAGCACGAGGGCACCCTCGGCGGTACGGGCCGGCACCCTTGCTTCGCTCAGCAGGATGAGTGCGAGCAACCCTGTCACCTCGGGTTCGTCGGGCACCAGCTCGACCAGAGAGCGTGTGAGCCGAATTGCATCGCTCCGCAACGAGGCCCGGTCCGGATCATCCACCCCGGTGTTGTAGATGAGATATACCACCGATAGGACGGAGCGGAGTCGGGCGGGTAGGTCGGCGTCTGCCGGCACCCGGTAGGGGATCTTGGCGGCCTTGATCTTGTATTTCGCCCGGACGAGACGCTTGGCCATTGCCGATTCGCTGACCAGGAACGAGCGGGCCACCTCATCCACGCTCAGGCCGCCCAGCAGTCGGAGCGTCAAAGCCACCTGGTGCTCGGTTCGCAACGCCGGATGACAGCAGGTGAAGATCAGGCGGAGTTGGTCGTCACCCACGGGTCCGTCCTCTGCCCGGTCATTGGTGCTCGGATCGTGCCAACCACTTGCGACCGCAACCTGATCGTGAAGCTCCTGGCCGCGGGTCGCACGACGAAAGTCATCGATGGCACGGTTGCGAGCGGTCGTAACGATCCACCCCGCCGGGTTGGGTGGGATGCCGTCCCGCCGCCACATGTCGCTTGCCACAACAAACGCTTCCTGCACTGCGTCCTCGGCAAAAGTGATATCGCCGAAGACACGGACCAGCGCCGCCACCGCCTGGCCGTATGTTTCACGAAAGATACGCTCGACTTCTGTCGCATCCCGATGGTCAGTGACGACGCGGGTCACGCCTTCAACCGCCCGGCATCTCGAAGAATGGGGTGACCTCGATCGGATGGTTGATTGCGTCCACCACCTTGCCGGCCCAGGCCAACGCGTCATCGAGGTCGTCGGCGTTGATGATGTAGAACCCTGCGATGTGCTCCTTCGACTCAACGAAAGGGCCGTCGGTCATGATCAGGTCACCGTCGCTCGAACTGACAACGGTGGCAGTGTCGGGATCATGGAGTCGACCAGTGAAAACGAAGGTACCGCTCGCCTTCATATCTGCTTCGAGCGCATACACCGCCTCCATGAATGTCTGCATTTCATCAGGTGACATCGGCGAACGGGTCTCATCCTCAACAGCGTATGTGGACAACAGGTATTGACTCATGGGTTACTCCTCGATTTGGTGCGGGCATTTCCCGCGTCCACCCTCTCTACGAACGAGATCGGCCGGCGAGGACACCCTCCACGAGAATAGTCTTGACCGATTTCTGGTCCTGGGCATCGGGGGAGGGCCAAGTGATAAGGAACGGCGAGGGTTCCACATAAGCGCCCATAATCCACGTTATGTCAAGCTGAGATCCATGGTGCCGGGATCAAGTCCAGGGAGTGACGAGCTCCAATCCGGCGAAACGCTTGAAATCGCCTGCATGGCGAGTCACCACTGCCATCCCATGAACGATGGCAGTTGCACCGATGTCTGTGTTCAGGCGTTCACCGCAGCACTGAACACTGCGTCGGCGATGTCACGGTCGAAAGGCTCATCAAACGTGACGAAGCTGGCGATCACGGTCCATGAGTCGATACGGGTGCCCTGGAATTCGATGAAGAAGCCTCCTTCGAAACCGGAGACATCGAACGTTACGGCGAATCGAGCTCCTGTTTGGGATCCGGCCACGGTGACTTCCTCGCTGTTGAATGCGAAGTCCTCCACAGGGATGTCATCCGTCAGAATCTCCGTCACCGCCTCGGTCATGCACTCCAGGCCTTCCTGGCTGGCGAAGATCCGCTGGAACACGGCAAACGCTTCGGCGGCCTCGGCTTCGCTATTGAACACTCGCGCCTCGATCGAGCCACTTTGGCCGGGGAACGGAGGAGTGGCAGAGGGTCCTTGGAAATCGGTGACCAGTGCCGCAGCGGAGACGTCATCGAGATTGGACAGATCGAATTCGTCAGTCAGCAAGCACGACTTGTAAACAATGTCATCGCCCTCGTCGAATTCGTCGGTGGGACCAGTGGTGACCGTCCATTCGTCATCGAAGACCGCTTCGGCGGCTGCAGCCTTCGCGGCCACCACCGCATCGGCATCAACGTCTGGTGTCGCCGCGGTGGTGGTCGTATCCGGTGCGGCAGTCGTGGTGGTTTCGATGGTGACAGGAGCAGTCGTGGTGGTCTCCACTCCCCCACTGTCGGAGTCCGTCGAGGAGGATATGGTTGTGGTGGCTTCGGACGCGCCTCCGCAGGCTGCGATGACGATGACGATATGGAGTCGGTGGTTTATGGACCCATGCTACGCCCGCTGAGCCCATGATTCGAGGTGGAATGCTCCTCGACCCTTCTCCTCCTTGTGGGGCGATGCGCAGCAGGGTTACAATGATTGGCGTGACTCGTGCAAAGCGCTCCGACCTTCTTCTCCTCATGTAGGGCGAACGCGCACATTTCCGCCTTCGCCCACCCCCTCCCAGGGGGTCTTTTTCATTCCCGGCCATTCATCCCATCCACATCTATCAAGGACAATCTGATGCCTCCTCCAAATGTCACGCCAAAGAAGATGCCCTTCGAGAGGTACGGTCCATATCTGCCTCTTGTCCTAGAAGATCGGACTTGGCCAAACCGCGTCATCGAAAAGGCGCCCATATGGTGCTCGGTCGACCTGAGGGATGGGAATCAGGCCCTGATCGACCCGATGGATTCGGCGCGAAAGCTTCGAATGTTCCAAGCGCTGGTGCAGATGGGGTTCAAGGAGATCGAAGTGGGTTTCCCGTCGGCGAGCCAACCCGACTACGACTTCGTGCGTCGGTTGATCGAGGACGATCTCGTTCCCGATGATGTCACCATTCAAGTCCTGGTTCAATGTCGGGACGAGCTCATCGAGCGCACCTACGACTGCATCAAAGGTGCCCGGGAGGCAATTGTTCATTTCTACAATTCCATCAACCCCCTTCAGCGAGACCTCGTCTTCGGGCTCGATAAGGAGGGCATAAAGGAGATCGCGGTCGATGCCGCCAAGGTCTGTCGGAAGCTGGAAGAGACGATGCAGGACTCCGTCATTCGGTACGAGTACTCACCGGAGAGCTTCACCCTCACCGAGCCTGACCATGCAGTGGAAGTCTGCGAAGCGGTGATGGAGGTCATGGATCCGACACCCGACAACCCGATCATCTTCAACCTGCCGGCCACCGTCGAGTGTTACTCCCCAAATGTCTATGGCGATGTCATCGAGTGGTTTGGGCGGACTATCCAGGACAGGGATTCTGTGATCATCAGTCTTCATCCTCACAACGACCGCGGCTGCGCTGTCGCCGCTGCCGAATTTGGAGTAATGGCTGGAGCAGACCGCGTCGAAGGCACTCTGTTCGGCAATGGCGAGCGCACCGGCAACGTGGATCTGGTGAATCTTGCGATGAACCTATTCGCCAACGGAGTGGATCCCGAACTTGACATCAGCGACATCGATTCCATCCGACGAACCGCTGAGTACTGCAACCGCCTACCAGTGCACCCCCGACACCCCTATGTCGGAGATTTGGTCTACACAGCCTTTTCCGGTTCGCATCAGGACGCGATCAAGAAGGGCTTCGATGCGCTGCCGGATGACTACGACTCGTGGGGCGTGCCCTATCTCCCCATCGACCCGAAGCACACCGGGCGCAGTTACGAGGCGGTCATCAGGGTCAACTCACAGTCCGGCAAGGGTGGCGTGGCCTATGTGATGAAGGAAGAGCATGGCTTCGACCTGCCCCGAAGACTGCAGATCGAGTTCTCCAAGACCATCCAGCACATCACCGAGGACAGCGGAACTGAGATAAGCCCCGACTCGATGTGGGCTTCGTTCCAGGCCAGGTATCTGCCATCCATACCCAGACTCAGCTTGCGTAGCCATGAACTGCACACGACGACCAGCGAAGGGCACGGTCGGACCAGTGTCAATGCCCATCTCGAGTTCGACGGTAAAGAGGTATCCGTCAGCGGCGAGGGTGACGGACCCGTCGAAGCCTTCGTGCACGCTCTTTGCGAACATTGGGGCGAGGGCTTCGACGTCGTCGACTATTCCGAGCATGCCATAGGACGCGGTGCGGACGCTAAGGCCGTCGCCTACGTCGAGAGTGTTGGCGAACAAGGGCTTCTCCGATGGGGTATCGGAGTCGACTCCAACATCACGACAGCCTCTCTTCTCGCGGTCCTTTCTGCATTTGAACACCAGCAGTCATAGAACGACGGCCTGGCGCGTGCTCGACCAGATTTTGCTAGAAGGCAGCCAGTCGTAGCCTCACTTGCATATGACACGCAACGATTCGGAGGCCCCTGAACGTCAGGCCGTTGCGTCGATGGGTCAGAGCTGGCATCTGATAGGCCGGCAACTGCGGAGAGCTCCTCGGGAGTTTGCCGTCGGTGGTGTCGGGGCAATCTTGTTCGCCGCCATGACCATCGTGTCGTCCCTTGTCATCGGATGGATCATGGACTCGGTGTTGCTGCCGGCGGTCGACACCGGTGAGGTGGCGGTGGCAACCCTGGCCGCCGCCGCCGCTCTCGTCATCGGAGTGTCGATTGCTCGAGCCGTTGGGATCACCTTGCGCCGCATGGGCGCCTATTTCGCCCAACATAGAATCCAGTATCGGGATCGGATCGCCGTCACCGATCGTTATCTCGATCTACCGGTCGAATGGCATCGTCGCCATTCCACCGGACAGTTGCTGGCCAACGTGAACGAAGACGTCGAAGCAGCTTCTTTCGTCGCCGCTCCCCTACCGATGGCCTTCGGGGTCGTAATCATGCTTGTCGTCACGGCGATCCTTCTCCTTCTCACCGATCCCTTTCTGGCGTTGATCGGGTTCGCCGTAGGCCCGGCTCTGATGATCGTCAACTACACGTTCCAGCGGAGGATGAGGGCTGTCGCTGCCAAAGCGCAGCGACTCAGGGCCGAGGTGGCCGACATCGCCCACGAGTCCTTCGATGCGGCTCTGGTAGTCAAAACCCTGGGCCGGGAGGATGCCGAAGTAGGTCGGTTTGGAGAGAGATCTGATGCGCTGAGAGATCGCATGGTCGAGGTAGGCCGTATCAGGGCGGTCTTCGATCCTGTGATTGAGGCATTGCCAAGCATCGGAATCCTGGCGATTCTGGCGGTTGGAGCGTGGAGGGTTGATCAGGGAGTCCTGACCGCAGGCGCACTCATAGCCTTCGCCTACCTCTTCAGGCTCGTAGCGCTTCCAATGCGGGTTTTCGGATGGTTGCTTGGTGAGCTCCCTCGGTCAGTGGTCGGGCTAGAGCGGATAGAAGCCGTCCTCAACGAGGAGGCCCGGGTTGAGTACGGTGCTCAACTCTCTCCGGAGAAGGGTGGAGCGGAAACCTCAGCGGAGGCAGTGGGATACCTCTATGCGGAGACCGAGCACGCCGACCTGTCCGCCACCGGTGGCAGTACGGAAAGCTTGCTGAGCGATGACGAGCGTCGCGGAATCGAGTCGGTCACCCTGAATGTCAGCGCCGGCACGAGGGTTGCTCTCGTAGGCCCTACAGGGTCGGGTAAGTCAACCGTTGCCCACCTGCTGGTGCGACTCTTCGACCCCGAGAAGGGAGAGATCTGTCTCGACGGCCGGGGTCTCGTCGATCTAGACCGGGCAGCCCTGGCCGATGCCGTGAGCATTGTCTTTCAGGAGACGTTCCTGTTCAACGACTCCGTCTATCACAACATCACTCTGGGTGAGCCCTTCGATGAGGCCGATGTCGTAGCGGCAGCCGAACTTGCCCAGGCCGACGATTTCATCAACCAACTTCCGGATGGGTACGCCACGGTGGTCGGTGAGCGCGGGGCCTCACTTTCTGGAGGGCAGAGACAACGTATCGCCATCGCCCGGGCCCTGGTACGGGAACCGAGACTCCTTGTTCTGGATGACGCCACTTCCGCTGTCGATCCGGCCGTTGAAAGCGCGATACTCGACGGTTTGGAGCAGTTGGACACCAGTGTGGTCATCGTTGCCTACCGGCGCTCCTCCATAGTGCTTGCCGATGAGGTCATCTACATCGAGGACGGCCGGATCATGGACCGCGGGACACACGAGGCGCTCTACCGGTCACTTCCCGCCTATCGGAGGCTCATCGATGCTTACGACCAGATGGAGGAGCCGGCGTGACCGCTGGAGCCGCCGTCGAATCCGGTCCGAAGCGGGACGCCCGGACCGGCGCGGTGGCCACCATCCGTCGAGGTTTGAGTCTCTCGCCCGAACTTCGTCGCGGGCTTGGAGGGACCATTGCGATTGCTCTGGTGGCGACCGCCGGCAAAGTGATCGTCCCCATCGCCGTCCAGCAGATAATCGATGGTGGTCTTGAGGACGGGGCGATCGACATCGGCTTCGTCGTCCAGATGAGTCTCATTGCGCTGGTAGCGGTTCTGATCACGGCAGGCGCAACCGGATGGATGCATATCCGCCTGGCGAAAGTGGCCGAAACTGCCCTATCGGGTCTCCGCATCCGCGCCTTTCGACACATCCATGACCTCTCGATGCTGCACCAGGCCTCCGAGCAGAGAGGTGTGCTGGTCTCACGGGTCACCTCCGATGTTGACCAGATAAGCCGTTTCATGCAGTGGGCCGGTCTCATGATCATCATCAACGGCGGCCAGGCGATTCTGGCCCTCATTGTCATGCTTGTACTCTCAGTACCGCTCGGTCTGATTGTCCTCGCGCTGGTGCCATTCATAGTGCTGGTGATTCGCTGGTTCCAAAGCCGACTTGAAGTCGCCTACCTCACGGTCCGTGAGCGGGTCGGTCACATGCTTGCGCTTCTGGCGGAGACCGTGGTCGGCGCCCCCGTGATACGCGCCTACGGCATCGAGTCGGGGACCCGTGAGCGTCTCGAGGAGGCAATCGAAAGCCACCGGAGCGCCGCAGTGAAGGCGGGAACGTTGTCGGCTGCATTCTCCGGTGCAGGCGAGGCCACATCGTCTGTGGTGGTGGCTGCAGTCCTGGTGGTTGGAACGATCCTCGCAGCCCAGGGAACCACGACCATAGGCACCGTCGTAGCGTTCCTGTTCCTGGTTCAGCTCTTCATCCAGCCGGTCCAAATCATGGGCGAGGCGGTCAACGAGGCACAGACGGCGGTGGCCGGCTGGAGACGGGTGCTCGACATACTCGACATTGCCCCCGACGTCGCCGACCCTGGACCTGACGGTGTCGATCTTCCACACGGGCCAGTAGGGGTCCACTTCGAGCGGGTCACCTTTCGCTATCCGCAATCAGGCCAAATAGCAGCCGAGGCCACCGCATCGCCCGCTTTGCATGACACCACGATCGAGATTCCTCCAGAACAGAGAGTTGCGATTGTGGGCGAGACCGGTTCAGGTAAGACCACATTCGCCAAACTTCTCTCCAGGTTGATGGATCCCACCGAGGGAACGGTCCTGATCGGAAACATCGATGTCAGCATCCTCAGGTTTGCATCGCTCCGTGATCGGGTGGTGATGGTTCCCCAAGATGGAGTCCTGTTTCGGGGCTCAATTGGGGACAACGTTCGAATGGGACGCCCCGATGCCACCGACGACGAGTTGGTCGCAGTCTTCGAGCATCTCGGTCTCAGCGGTTGGCTCAGCGAACTCGCAACTGGTCTCGACACCCAGGTTGGAGAACGGGGCAGCGCTCTTTCTGTGGGTGAGCGTCAACTGGTCACACTGGTGCGCGCCGCGATTGCCGGCCCCGATCTGCTCATCCTCGACGAGGCGACCTCGGCCGTGGATCCGGCTACGGAGGTGCGGATAAGCCAGGCGTTGAACGAACTCGCCGCAGGTCGAACGGTGGTGACGATTGCCCATCGTTTGTCCACGGCGGAGGCCGCCGATCGGATCCTGGTTTTCGATAACGGCCGAATCGTCCAGGACGGCACCCATACCCAGCTCAGGGCGGACGGAGGGGTGTACGCCAGGCTGTACAGCTCATGGGAACGAGGGACGTCTCAATAGCCTTGGTTTGAAGTCGCGCTCTCGAGAGCTGTGTGTTTACAACCCGACCGCGACGATGGCGATGGAGACAGCGATGATGAGGGCGACAGGCCCCAGTATTGTTCGACCTTCGATTTCGAAGCAAAGTTGGCCAGAGCACCAAGGGTGAACAATCCTGCGAGAACCCAGAGAGACCACCTTGTGTAGCTGCTATCGGCGAGTCCGGTGTCCACTACTCCCCCGGCATCCAGCACGAAGAGAAACACGACCGGGTAGAAGATCACGCCAACAAATCCACTTGCCACCCGGAGCCGGGTCGGAAGCACCCCGGGATACTTTCCACCCCAGGCGGCTGCACCCGCCGGCGCGCCCCAATGCGAGGGAGATCTGAAACACCGTGATCAGGGCTATCCCGGCGGCGGCAGCGACAGCTGCTGCTTCCATGAGCCGGCACGGTAGCTCGGCTTCCTGGATCTACCTCAATCGTTTTGCCCGCCCTGGCCTTGATTCGGAACCCATATACTCGAAGACCCGACGGCCCGCTCAGGTTGGCACCTCTTTGCCCGGCGACATACTGTGTGGTCATGTTTGGTCCACTCAACGGCGTTCGGGTCGCCCTGGTGTCCGCAGCGGCCTTTGCCTCGCTCGCTGCCTTCTTCACCGGATTCACCGGCGCCGGAGTACTGCTGTTGGTCGGGATTGCGATCCATGGCGCCGGTTGGCTCTATCTGTACAACCATCGAGATCCCGGCGCCTCCGACTAGAGAAGCCGCCCGAGATGGGTGACGACTTCAGTGCTCACTAGACTCGACTCCCGGATCGACATCGGGGTTTTCCGCCTCTGGATGAGGCTCCCAAATGGTCGCAACTCGAGCCCTATCCCGAACAGCAGCAAATACACGCCGAGTTCTGACAGGGTCTCAATGGTCGCCGTGGTCTCGAAACCGACGGCTGCTAGCGCAAAACCGGCTGCCAGGTAGCCGACAAGGGCCGGTAGGCGTGCCCGGGAAGCGGCAAATCCGAACCCGAAGGCAACCAACAACCAGGGCGATGTCCACCATGGATCACATTACCGAACGGAGCATCAGACTCACGACAGCAGTGGCGGACCGTACCGGGCATCAAGGTGTCCATGACCGATGTCCCGGGAACGCCGGGGGAAACTAGATAGAAAGAGTACCGGCGAGGGATCGGGCAAGCACACTCGCTGACTCGGTCAGTTCCTCATGCGTCTTCTCAGCATCATTCCCAATCTCGCCCCGAAGATCCACGTAGATCTTCAGTTTCGGCTCGGTGCCGCTGGGACGGACCAGAATCCTCCCTCTATCACCGAGGGAAAATTCCACCAACGCTTGGGCTCCGAGCCACATCGGCCGCTTTTCGGCGCCGATGCTGTAGTCGGTGACGGAGTCGATCACGTGGCCTTCCAGCGTGGCCGGTGGGTCCGCCGCCAGAGCCGAGACGGCCGACCGGATGGCCCTCTGTCCCTCCGAACCGGCTCTGACTATGGAATGCTGGGCACTGACCCAGAGTCCAAACTCCTGCCACAGGTCGCCGAGTTGGTCGAGGACGGTCCGACCCTCGTTCCTCAATCCGGCAACCAGGTCACAGAATACGAGCGCAGCGGAGATGCCGTCCTTGTCCCTGACCACGGAGCCGACGGTGTACCCGAGCGCCTCCTCGTAACCAAAGACGAAACGGCCGGCTCCGCTTGCTTCAAGAGCCAATCCGGCGTTAGCGATCCATTTGAAGCCGGTCAGGGTGACCTCGTGATGAGCCTCTCTCTTTCTGGCGATATGCCCGAGCATGGGGCTCGACACGATCGAGTTGATCACGATTGGCGTGTCGTCGGCGCTTACGTGACGAAGGATGTAGTCCCCGAGCAGAACACCGATCTCGTTACCAGAGAGCGGGCGCCAGCCATCTTCGTATGGCACAACAACTGCCAGACGATCAGCGTCGGGGTCGTTGGCAATGATCAGGTCGGCTTCGACTTGGCTTGCGAGTTCGGTTGCCAGGTCGAGGGCGCCCTCCTCTTCTGGATTGGGAAATGACACTGTGGGAAACGCTCCATCCGGCTCGGCTTGGAGCGGCACCGGAAGGAGACCGCTTTGTCCTGCCCGGCGAAAGACCTCTTCCAGAACCCGCCCACCGACCCCGTGCATCGGTGTGTAGACCACCTTCATGTCGGAACGCATCGGTGCGGGGCGACTGGCATTCACCTCCTCCCAATAGTGATCGAGGAGGTCGTCGGGTACCGGGGTGACCAGTGGCGCGCCCCCCGAGAAGACCGATTCGACACGGGGCACGTCGACCGCAGGGCCGGCGAGGTCTATGGCAGTGGCTATCTCGCCGTCGACAGGTGGAATGATCTGTGCGCCGTTGTTCGCATACACCTTGTACCCGTTGTCGGCGGGTGGGTTGTGCGACGCCGTGATCACCACCGCACCTGCGGCCCGAAAGTGCTTGGCGGCGTACGCCACCAGGGGCGTGGGGGCGAAATCGGGAAAATAGAGAACTGAGATGCCGGCAGCCGCCAGGACGCCGGCAGTGTCCTCAGCGAACTGTTCGCTTGTCGGTCGCGCATCGAATCCGACCACGATCGGGCTCTGAGGCGCACCGTCATGCTTGGCGATCAGGTAGGTGGCCAGTCCGGCTGTCGTTCTGATGACAACGGACCGGTTCATCCGGTTGGGGCCGGCGCCAACCTCTCCCCTCAAACCGGCGGTGCCAAAAGAGAGCGAACTGTCAAGTCTCCCCGCCAGCTCAGTGGTCTCGCCCGCATTGATCAACGCCTGGAGCTCGGTTCGCGTCTGCGGGTCGGGATCCCCATCGATCCATCGCTCTGCACGTCTTATCAGGTCGGTCACGGGCGGCCGGTTAGCGAGAGCCCTGCTGCCAGCGCCAGGAATCAGCACACATTTCGGCGAGGTCCCGGGTGGTTTTCCATCCCAGCACCGACTCGGCTCGAGTCACGTCTGCCCAGGTGGCGGCGACGTCACCCTCCCTGCGCTCCACCACCTCGTAGGGCACCGGCTTACCAGAGACATCTTCGTAACTCTTGACGACCTCTAAGACGCTGCTGCCTTGGCCTGTCCCCAGATTGTAGGTGTGGACGCCCGACTCTCCAGAGTGAGTGTTGAGAGCAGCCACATGGCCTTCGGCCAGATCCACGACATGGATGTAGTCGCGGACCCCTGTGCCATCAGGGGTGGGGTAGTCGCCGCCAAACACACGCAGTCGCGGCAACTGGCCGTCGGCAACCCTGGCCACATATGGCATCAGGTTGTTCGGCGTTCCCAGTGGGTCCTCCCCCAGCAGGCCGGATGGGTGAGCGCCGACCGGGTTGAAGTAACGAAGCAACGATACGCTCCACTCCGGGTTGGCATCCTGAACGTCTCGCAGGACCTGCTCCATCATGATCTTGGTCCAACCGTACGGGTTGGTGGCCACACCAATAGGCATGTCCTCGGTAACGGGAAGCATGGTCGGGTCGCCATAAACCGTGGCCGACGAGCTGAATACGAAAGTGGTGATGTCAGCGGCGACGAGAACTTCGAGAAGTGAGATTGTTCCCCCGACATTGTTGTCGTAATAGAGCAATGGCTTCTCAACCGACTCACCTACCGCCTTGAGGGCTGCAAAGTGGATGCACGCCTCGAAACCCGAAGAAGCGATCGATTTCATTGCGCCTCCATCACGCACGTCGGCGTGATGGAACTCCGGGTGGCGTCCTGTGATCTCACCGATGCTTGCCAGCACGGATCGGCGGGCGTTGGACAGATTGTCGACCACGACAGGTTCGTGACCGGCCTCGAGAAGCGCCACCACGGTGTGGCTTCCGATGAATCCGGCTCCGCCGGTTACCAAGACACGCATTGAGATCAGATTAGGAGTCGTGTATCTGAAACAGATGGCAGAGAGAGCACGAAACAGGAGTACCCGCCTTCATGCCGGTAGGTGAGATCGCCATCCATGAGGCGAGCGAGCTTTCGGGCGACGGAGAGGCCGAGACCCACGGACTTCGGGTGCCCCTTTCCGGTGCCGGTCTCGAAGGCCTCGAAAATCCTCTCGAGTTCCTGAGACGGGATCATTTCTCCACTATCACAGACCCGAAGCTCGACCCGGTCTCCTATGGGCTCGATCCGGATGAAATTCTGGTCTCCCCCGTATCGAATGGCATTGCTCACGAGATTCCTGATGATCTGACGGGTCCGGCGAGGATCCGCATGAACCGAAGACTCTTCGCCTCGCACCTCGAGCTCGATGGGCTGATCCGACACTTCGAGCACCCTCTCCGCCTCCTTGGTCATGTCGAAGTCCTGTGGAAACACAGCAACCTTGGTGATGTCATCGCGGGAGGCCACGAGGAGGTCCTCGATGAGCCAGGACGCGTCATCGGCTTGTCGTGCGATCAGCTGCGCCATGTCCCGCCGGTCCTCGTCGCTGAACGCGTCGTAGTTGTTGGCCAGTTCCTCGCCCATTCCAAGCATGACAGCAATTGGGTTGCGCAACTCGTGGGAAACGGTGGCGAGAAACTCGTCCCTGGTCTTTTGGGCCTTGATTTTCTCCGTCTGGTCGATGAGTGCGCCCTCGAAGTATGCGATCCGGCCTTTAGCGTCTCGGATAGCCCTGGCGGTGTCCTGGACCCAAACGGTTGTGCCATCAGGACGTTTCAACTCCACATCCAGTTCGTGCACCGTGCCTGCTTCCGAGATCTCGTCGATCCAGCGACTGCGCTGCCGGGGGTCGACATAGACGGAATCGACGGTGGTCAGACCGGCCATCATCGCTTCGACACTGTCGTATCCGAGCAGATTCGCCAATGCGGTATTGGCCGCGAGGATTTTGCCGTCCGCTGATGTGCGATAGAGAGCGACCGGCATGCGTCTGAACATGTCTTTGAGTTCTTCGATGCGCGGCATTCCGCCAAGAATATCGGCAACTTCAGGACGTTTCTCCAATCTCATTGTGACGCTCCACAGACCGGTGAACTCCGGCTTAGGAAACGAACTCCAGTTCAGCACCATTGATACGCCAGAGACTCCCTCCTTCGGGAGTGGCCGATGCTACGACGATCGGGCACCGGGTTCCGTACAGGCGGTCGGCCACAAGAACCCCAATCACAAGAATCGAGTCAGGCTCATCCAAAACGATTCCGGCCGGACCGGTTCCGATGCGGATCATCTCGGCGAGCACCGACGAGGACGAGCTCGACCCGCGACCGTGGGGAAGAAACACCACCTTGCCTGCCAGAGATACACCTGCCTGGGGGTGGGCCGGGTCGACGATCCGCCCAGATTCGATACTGACGCCGCCCCAGAAGGAAAGAGGCGCATCAAGGGCGAGGACCTCACCCACAGCCACCCCATCTACCAGCACCTGGTCGACCCTCATGACCACTCCCCCGTCGACACGACCGACCCGGTCACCGCGGATGCGACACAATCGGCCAGGGACCCGATGACGACGTTGACCCCAAGATTCGCCGGTGCGTAATAGGCCCACTTGCCGGAGTTGGTCATGACATCGCCTTCGATATCCCCCATGATCGGTGTCATATAGGTGCAGGTATCGGTCACGACGGTGACGCCGAAAGTCTCGATCGGAGTCATCACTCCTGCGTTTTCGGCCTTATCGAGGACATCGCGCGACGTATTCACATAGAACGGAACAGCGGTCCTCTGACCTTCGACCAGCGCGGCCAGGGAGACGAATTCGTCAAACGACATATGAGGTGTCCCGACGCTCACGGCGCCAAGCGATCCAATAGCGGTTGTTAGCTCTCGGCGGGCGTCACGAAGCATGTCAACGGAAAGATCCGTAACATGGTGCAGTGCCGTATTTCCGGTGGCTTCGCTCAGCGAGGGCGCTTCGGGTGTGACACCGACGGCGTGGAACATCGCCACCGCACCGGAGGAGGCCGCCGCCGCGCCGAGTGCCTTCAACCGGTCCTCGGTGGCGCGCTCATCGAGCCCAGTGATCACGGGGACACGGCTACCGGCCAACTGTCCCAGAACATGGCCAAGCAACGGATAGGTGAGGTCGTCGTCGAGAATCGAACCGGGTACCACGAGGTTGAACTGAATTGTGGCCCGTCGTCTCTCATCGGTGTGTAAGCCCGCATAGGGAGCCCGACCGGTCAGGGCACAGCAGATATCCATGAAGTCGCCGTACCGGTTGGTGCGAGCGCCCAAAACAGAGTTGGCGAAAACGATGGCATTCGATTCTCCCCAGGCGATCTGCTGACCAAAGGATGGTCGATCATCAAGCTGGTATGGAGCGCAGGTCCAGGTGGGCTGACACCCAAGAGCGACGTAATAGTCCATGAGACTTCTAGCGGCTTCGGCCACAGCCGGATCGCCCTTGTAGAGATCCGGGTGGAGCAGGTCGAGGGAAGAGACATTGAGGGTGGTCGGAACCTGCACCCGGCCGTCGCCCTCGACCAGCATTCGGGCAAAGTCAACACCCGCTTGGCCGTGGTGAGAGCACCCGTCGATGTGCGCCATCTCGATGTCTATCAGAGTTTGGGCGCCATCGGTTTCGCCAACGGCTATCAGCAGCTCCATGGCGGTCTTCTGAGCATCGCCCATTTCACCGGCGAGGAGCGATCGATCCCTTTCGGAGAGTTGCACCGTCTCAAGGTATCACCAGCGGGAGCAATAACACCCCGACCCTGATGATCGATTCCCGCGCCGTCTAGCGGATCTTCAGTCCGTAAAGGGGATCTGCATCTGGGCCTCAGGTCGATGGAACCGCTCCAACCCATTCCACATGAGGCGGTCCATGAAAACCCAGGACCTCCTGTGTATCGCGGTCGGGCCAAATGCTTGAAGGGCGGCTTTGTGAATCGGGCAGGGGTAGCCCTTGTTCGCTTCGAAGTTGTAGGCGGGGAACTGAGCGGCCTGTGCCCGCATCATGCGATCACGAGTCACCTTGGCCAGGATTGATGCAGCAGCGATGGAAAGCGATGTGCTGTCGCCTCTCACGATTGTGCGTGCACCACCAATGAAGTCCCAGTTGCCGTCTACCAGAACGTGATCTGGCGCCAAACCCAACCCTTCGATCGCTCGGCTTGCGGCCAACTTCTGCGCAACCGACATTCCAAGCTCATCGCATTCCCGGTGCGAAGCGTGTCCCACCGACCATCGGGGACACCACCCGGCGACCCGCTCGAACAGGGCCTCCCGCTCAACTTCCGTCAGCATTTTCGAATCGCGAATCTTGTAAACCCGACGGTGTTTGGGAACGACTGCGGCACCGACCGTCAGTGGGCCTGCCCAAGCCCCTCTCCCCACTTCGTCGACACCCACCACGATGGTGGACTCGGTGTCCCAGAGCTCTCTCTCCACGACAAGACCGGGTGCTTGTCTTCTCAAACTTGGCCTGAGACGGGGAGCTGTGCCGGTGGTCACGAGTGTTCAGGTTAGAGCCCGGCGTCGCTCCCGGACGGGTTCAATTCTGACGGATGTCGTCGGGATAGGTGGACACCAGCGAGAGGAATCCCGACTGTCTGCGTAGAACCTTCTGCCACTGTGCATTGGGGTCGTCGAACGGATCGTCGGGTGAGGCTTGAACCACATACCAGGAGCCGACGGCGATCTCACCCTCCAACTGCTCCAACCCCCAACCTGAGTATCCCGAGTAGACGCGTACCGGTCCGTCCCCTTCGCCGGGAGACTCTGCCAGATCGACCAGGCTGAGACCGGGCACGCCTGTGGGCATCCCATCTGCGACCAGAGCGACGCCGATTGCGATATCAGGATCAACCGGTCCTCCGTAGTGAACCACGCCCGGGTCGGCCGTGCGCCCCGCCCATTCCGGAAGATGGCTTTCCACCCGCTCCTCGGTTGGCCGATTGAGAACGATTCCGGAAGCTCCCTCCTCATCGTGTTGCAGCATCAGGATGACGGTGCGGTAGAAATTAGGATCGACCAGTTGTGGCGTCGCAATCAAGAGTTTTCCTGCGTAGCCGTCGACCATCTCCCAATCGTGGCACACCCCAAGCCCTGTGTCTTGATACTGCACCGGCGCTAGCGTGGCTTCATGACGCTGCCCAACGTCTTGCTCCGTCATCACCCAGATGGTGAGCTACGAGAGGTTGAGATTTTTCCGGCCCATCTCTTCGCAGGCGCCAACCTCGATCCGGTTTGGTGATGGGGATGCGCGCATTGGTGAAACATCCGGACGAGATCGGTTTTCGGCTCGATGAGGTGACAATTCCCCAACCAGGGCCTGACGAGGTCTTGATCCAGGTTCATACCACCGGTATATGTGGAACTGATCTCCACATCTATGAGTGGGATGAGTGGGCCCAAGCGACGATTCCTGGTCCATTGACTGTAGGGCATGAGTTCTCCGGCCACATCGCCGGTCTGGGCTCGAATGTCTCCGGCTTCGTCGAGGGCGAGTTGGTGAGTGCCGAGGGACATGTCGTCTGTGGGCACTGTCGTAACTGTCTGGCGGGTAGAAGACACCTCTGCCAGCAGCCCGAGGGTATCGGTGTGAGCATCCCGGGGGCTTTTGCGGATTACCTGGTGGTCCCCAAGAGCAACGTCTGGCGTCACATCGAAGGGCTCGACCCGGAAATCGCAGCACTCTTCGATCCATTCGGGAACGCGGTGCACACCGCCCTCGAGTTCCCCGTGCTGGGTGAGGATGTGCTCGTCACCGGTGTTGGCCCCATCGGGCTTCTTGCCACGGCGGTTGTCAGCCATGCCGGGGCGAGGAATGTCGTCGTTACCGATGTCAATCCGTTTCGCCTCGATCTGGCCGAGCGGATGGGGGCGAGCCGGGCTGTGGATGTGCGCTCCGAGGATCTTCACCAGGTTCAGAAGGATCTAGGGATGACGGAGGGATTTGACGTGGCGCTCGAGATGTCAGGCGACCGACGGGCTTTCCAGGACATTCTGGACAACACCATTCATGGAGCGAATGTGGCGCTCTTGGGGATCCCCACCGAACCGTTTCCGATCGATTGGACGATCGTGATCTTCAACATGTTGAATCTCAAGGGCATCTACGGGCGGGAGATGTTCGACACCTGGTACAAGATGAACGTCCTGGTTCAGTCGGGGCTCGACATTTCGCCTGTTATCACACATCGTTTCGACGCCGAGGACTACGAGGACGCTTTCACAGCAATCCAGGGCAGCGACTCGGCCAAGGTGCTGTTGAGGTGGGCGGGCTAGAGAACCGGGAAGGCGACGAACTCGTCGACGTCCAGGACCCCAAGGATCCTTCCAACAGTCTTGGGAACCCTGTCGAGCCCCTCGTCCTCCGCAATGCTCTCTGGACGACCCACCCGAACCTCATTGCCACCCATCACCAAGATCGAGGTCTCTGCCTCTCTGGCGTTCTTCAGCCAATCGACGTCCGACCCGTATGTGAGAGCCACAATCACTTGGGAGCCGTGTCTCCAGACGTTGAGCGGGGTCTCATACTCGTTTCCGCTCCGCCGACCGGTGTGGTGGAGAACCCCGAACCCCACGAGACGACTCGCGGCGAGCTTTGTGATCCTGTTGGTGACAGATCGGTTGAATCGGGCCAGACCCTTGGGAAGCGGCATCAGATATGGGCATCGACCCATTCGATGATGTCGGCGACGACTTCCGGCCCCTCCGGCTCGTTGAGGATCTCATGACGCAAGTTGGGGTAGAGCTTTCGCTCTACACCCGGAAGAGACCCCAGGAACGCGGTTGATTGCGGCGGAACCAGCGAGTCCATTCCTCCGTGAAGCACCAGCGTCGGCAGGTCAAGACTGCTGCAACTCTCCGTTACGTCGCTCATGGCCTTGAAAAAAGATGCACCGAGTCGGGTCGTTGACTTGATGTGAACGAGCGGGTCGGCGAAATACGCCTCTGCAACGGCTTGATCGCGCGAAAGGTGCTCACCATCGACGTTGTTGGGCAGGGACAGAGTTGGCGCGATCTTGGCGAAGAACGGAGCGACGGCCTTCTGCCACGCCGCTCCCCCGCCGAGGGCAGGCGCGGAGACGACTACGAGATTCGGTGGCGGCCTGTCGCTGGTCGCATAACCGAGGACGAGATTGCCTCCCAGTGAGTGTCCCATCAGGACCACCGGGTGACCCTGGGACCGGGCCCACTCGACGTGGACGCGTATTTGCTCGTGATAGCGACTCCAGTCGTCGATGTCCCACCGGTCGCCGCCAGTGGCACCTGCGCCGATGAGATCGAAGGACCGGACATGAAAACCGGCGTCGGAGAGAAGCGAGCCGGTTCTCTCATACCTTCCCGAGTGCTCGGCCAGTCCGTGAACCAACACAAAAGTTGCTCTGGGCTCGTCGGCAGGGATCCAGTCCCGGACCAACTCGGTGCCGATCAGTTCGTGGGCAACAGGTTTGGCGACGCTTTCCAATACCGCTCCTTATGGGGTCAAACGATCCTAAATCGCATGGACAAGCGTGTGCTCCTCGGTGCCGATGATCAATCTGCCCTCAAGTGCCGGGCTGCTCCAGACTCACGCCATCGAAACGAGCGAAGTCACGATCGTAAGAAACGATCACACTGGCCGGTCTACCCGAGGCACACTCACGTCAGAATCGCACGCATCTCCGGCCACCCCAGGTCAGGACTTGTGAAATGGTGGGTTGGCGAGCCGACCCCGGACCCAACGCTCGCGGATCTCCACCTCGATGCCATCCATTTCCAGATCTGGCGGTGGGGATACGTAAGCCATTCCGATGCCGGTACCCAGCATTGGGCTCATGTTGCCCGATGTCACCTCGCCCTCTCCGCCACCGTTTGTGCGCACCTTGTGTCCGCGGCGCGGTATCCCGCGATCCTCGAGAACAAAACCGGTCAGCCTTCTCTCAACGCCGCGCTCATCTTGCTCTAGCAGTGTCGAACGACCAACAAATTCGTGATCCAGGGACACCGCGAAGTTCATCCCAGCCTCATAGGGGGTTGTGGTCTCATCGATGTCCTCGCCCCAAAGGGCAAGACCGGCTTCGAGGCGAAGCGTGTCACGGGCGCCAAGACCACAGGCGGTGACTCCCGTCTCCACCAGGGCCTCGGCCAGTTTTACCCCCGTGTTCGGATCGGTGCAGACCTCTCCGCCTGACTCCCCCGTGTAGCCGGTCCCGGCCATGGAGACCTCGCCCCCTTCCCATTCGGTTCGGGTAAGTCGAAATCGTCCGGGGGCGGCTCCGAGTATGTCCTCGAATACCCCCTTGGCGTCAGGTCCCTGGAGTGCGATCAGCACGGTCGACATCTGCAGATCGGTCACAGAGCAGCCCGGTTGGGCGGCAAAGGCATCCATCACCCTCTGCTGATTGGCGGCGTTGGGAAGGACCCAGAACCTGTCGGGCTCC
>JAZFTT010000171.1:0-4875 GCA_036446835.1 Acidimicrobiia bacterium | reverse complement strand
ACCAACATGGCGGGCCGCGGTGTCGACATCATGCTGGGGGGAAACCCGGAGGGAATGGCCCGGGTCGAGTTGAAACGTCGTGGTGTTGCTGTGGACGACCCCTCATACGAAGAGCTCGAGAAGAAGCTGACCGAGGAGTTCGTGCATCAGATCAAACCCGACAAGAAGGCGGTGATCGACGCCGGAGGCTTGTACGTGGTCGGAACCGAGCGACATGAGTCGAGAAGGATCGACAACCAGCTGAGAGGCCGGTCTGGACGCCAGGGTGATCCCGGCGAGAGCCGCTTCTATCTCTCGCTGGAAGACGACCTCATGCGTCGATTCCAGGGTGAGTGGGTGTCAAGCATCATGGAGAGGTTGAAGATCCCCGACGACCAGCCGATCGAAGCGAAGATGGTCTCCAAGTCGATCGAGAGGGCCCAGCGCCAGGTCGAATCTCAGAACTTCGAGATACGCAAGAACGTTCTCAAATACGACGAGGTGATGAACCGCCAGCGCGAGGTGATCTACGAATGGCGGCGTTCCATTCTCGAAGACACGGCAGGCGACGACCTGATCAGCGATTGGATAGCGGATGCCATGTCCGCCCTTGTCGAATTCGAGTTCTCACCCGACATTGCAAAAGCCGATTGGGACTGGGATGCGCTCAAGAGGGAGCTCGAGCAGTTCTATCCCACGAAGATCGACGATTCGAAGTTCGAGGGCTCCTACGACGTCGACGATGTCATCGACTTCGCCGTCGACGAGGCGCTCCTTGCCTATCAGGAGCGAGAAGAGGAGTTGGGTGCCGACGTGATGAGCCGGGTCGCCAGATCGGTGATGCTCTCCGTTATCGACAACAAATGGCGGGAGCACCTCTCCGAGATGGACTACCTCCGTGCCGGCATCGGCCTTCGTGCCATGGGCCAGCGCGATCCGCTCACGGAGTATCAGCGCGAGGGGTTTGAAATGTTCACCGACGCGGTCGACTCCGTGAAGAGGGACGCCGTCAGATATATCTATCACGTCGAGCTGGCACAGCCGAAGACGGCGCCACAGCGAGTACAGGCCGCACCCACCGGGACCACGGCTTCGAGGAAGCCCGTGACCTCCGAGAAGATCGGGCGCAACGATCCCTGCCCGTGTGGAAGCGGCAAGAAGTACAAACGTTGTCACGGCGCGGCTTGACTTAGTCCTGCTGTGGAGATCAAAGACCCCCAGGCGGCGGTTGCCGACTTGCGAAAGCGTCTCGATGACGCTCGATTATTCCTCGACCTCGAGGGCAAGGCCGCAGACCTCTCAGAGCTCCGTGAGAAGGTGTCGTCTCCCGATCTATGGGATGACCCCGACGAAGCGCGTGTGGTCAGCCGGCGACTCGCGCGCCACGAGGCGCTGTTCGAGAAGGTCGACGGACTTGCATCCCAGATCGATGACGCCGAGGTTCTGTTGGAGTTGGCAGCCGAGGCCGACGACTCAGAGGTGCAAGAAGAAGCCATCGGTCTCCTCGTGGAGTCAGGTGCGTCTCTCGACGAGCTCGAGCTCGAGTCGCTGTTCTTCGACGAGTACGACGAGGCTGACGCAATTCTCAGCGTTCATGCCGGGGCGGGCGGGGTTGACGCCCAGGACTGGGCCGAAATGATGGCTCGGATGTACCAACGATTTCTCAACGACTCCGGGTTCTCCGTGACCGTCGAGGAGGTCACCGAGGGTGAGGAGGCCGGAATCAAGTCGGCGACATTCACCGTCAAAGGCGATCGCGCCTATGGCATTCTCGAGTCGGAGCGAGGGGTGCACCGACTGGTGCGCATAAGCCCTTTCGACGCCAACGCCAGACGTCATACCAGCTTCGCCGGTGTCGACGTGGTGCCTGATCTCGGCGACGAGGCAGACATCGAGATAAACGAGGAGGATCTTCGGATCGACACCTACCGTTCCCAGGGTGCCGGCGGTCAACATGTCAACACGACCGACAGTGCTGTGCGGATCACCCACGTACCGTCGGGAGTCGTCGTCCAGTGTCAGAACGAGCGATCCCAGCTTCAGAACAAGGCGAGGGCAATGGCAATGCTCAAGGCTCGTCTCGCCGAGCGCGCCCGACTCGAGCGTCAGGCCCACCTCGATGAAATCCGGGGCGAGAAAGGCGAGGCCGCCTGGGGTCGTCAGGTGCGAAGCTATGTTCTCCAGCCGTACCAGATGGTGAAGGACCTGAGAACAGACCATGAAGTGGGGAACGTTCAGGGTGTTCTCGACGGCGACCTTCAGGGGTTTGTCGAGGCCTACTTGCGTTATCGAAGGGCCAAGTACGAGACGCTGGGTGATTCCAACTAGCTCGAGTATCACGATTACGGTTTTTCCTATCCGCAGCCAATCAAACCTTTCCTGCGAGACTTCCCCCCAGTTCGAATGATCCGACTCGAAAACGTCACCAAGGTCTACGAAGGCGGCACGATTGCCGCCAACGATGTCTCCCTCGATATCTCGAAGGGGGAGTTCATGTTTCTCGTTGGCCCCTCAGGCTCGGGCAAGTCAACGCTGATCAGACTCATGCTGAGGGATGAGCCTGTGACCCGTGGGAAGATTTGGGTTGCAGGCAAGGACATCACGACCCTGCCCAGGTGGAAGATTCCCTTCTTGCGACGATCCGTTGGAACGGTCTTTCAGGACTACAAGCTGCTTCCCAACAAGACGGTCGCCGAGAACGTGGGCTTCGCCCTCGAGGTTCTTGGGCGTCCGAGGTCCGTGATCGCTCCGCAGGTGGCCCAGGTGCTCGAACTGGTGGGACTCGCAGACAAGGCGAAGCGGTATCCCCGCCAGCTCTCAGGCGGGGAGCAGCAGCGAGTCTCAGTGGCACGAGCGTTCGTCAACCGGCCTCCGATAATGCTTTGTGATGAGCCCACCGGAAACCTCGACCCCAAGACATCGGTGGGGATCATGAGACTTCTCGACCGAATCAACCGGACGGGTACGACGATTGTGATGGCTACGCACGATCACGCCATCGTCGACGCCATGCAGCGGCGTGTGGTTGCCCTCGATGAGGGCAAGGTCATGCGGGACGACGCGTTGGGGACTTATGAGGGTCTGGGGGAGGAGGAGGAGTGAGTCGGATCCTCTTCCTCATCAGGGAGGCCTTGGTCAGTCTCCGCCGCAACCTCCTCATCGTTGTCGGGGCGATTCTCGCCGTGTTCATCTCGCTGACCCTCGCCTTTGGCGCCCTCGTGGTCAACGAGATACTTCGCATCAACACGCTTGCCTGGCAGGAGGGTATCCATGTGATCGCCTTTCTCAACGATGCGGGCGAGAACGGCGTGCCGTCGAACGCCCACGAGGTTCTTCTGGAAGACGTGAGGGGTTGGGACGAGGTCGATCAAGCCAAGTACGTGAGTAAGGCCGAGGCGTGGATCGAGTACCAGGAGTTGTTTGCAGGGCAGGAGGAGCTGCTCGACATCGACCCGACGATCCTTCCGGCCTCCGTCCGCATCGAGCTGGTTGACATCGCCTTGCACAACTCGGTCAAATTCCGGCTGGATCAGCAGATCCAGGTAGTGCGTCAGGTAACCACGGCGGCCGACTCGATCGAGCAACTTCAGAACCTCTCCAGCGTCCTCAATATTCTGGGCCTGGGATTGGCGATTGCTCTCGGTCTCTCCGCGATCGTTCTGATCGCTAACACGATCAGATTGGCCATTTACGCCCGCCGTGAGGAGGTGGCCATCATGAAACTTGTGGGCGCCTCCAATTGGTTCATCCGGGTGCCTTTCCTCCTGGAGGGAATGATCGAAGGGGTGGCGGGGGCGACCCTTGCTGTTTTCACCGTCTGGCTAGGTTCGACGAGCCTGGCTCGTGCCGGAGAGGGATTCGCCCTGTTCCGTCTCGATGTCGGTCAGGAATGGTTTCTGCGCTGGGGGCTTCTCTTCATGGCGTTCGGCGCCATTGCCGGAGTCGTTGGATCTCTCATGGGCTTGAGCCGCTACCTTCGGGATGCCGACGGTAGCGGGCCCGACACACCCGCCGGCTTTTGATGCGCCCAGGGGACCCCGGGCAGGTCAAGGTGGTGGCGACCAACCGACGCGCTCGACGCAACTACTCCATTGTTGAGACTTATGAGGCGGGAATGGTGCTCGTCGGCTCGGAAGTGAAGTCGCTTCGTGCCGGCAAGCTGGAGCTGAAAGACTCCTACGCGCAGGTGGACCAGGGCGAGGTCTTCCTGGTGGGCGCTCACATTTCTCCTTATGACTTCGCTCACGAAGGCGGCCACGACCCCGAGCGTGAGCGAAAGCTGCTGCTTCACCGCAGGGAGATCGACCGGATAGCCGGTTCGCTGGCCGAGAAGGGGTTGACGCTGGTCCCGCTCCAGGTCTACTTCAAGGATGGGAAGGCCAAGATCGAGCTGGGTCTCGCCAAGGGCAAGACCACCTACGACAAGCGTCACACCCTTCGTGAGCGCGAGCACGCTCGAGAAATGGAGCGCGCCACCCGCAAATACCGTTCCTAGGCCAGAACGGCATTGTTCTTGTCCCGGTGGGCCATTAGCGTTAGGGGTAACACCCGAAATGGGGGTGAAACGGTTTCGACGTTGAGTGTTGATGCGTTGGAAGCGAGCCGGGGTCTCCGGGGCCTCGTTAACAAACCGGAACAACCAATAGGTGCCAAACAACCAATGGCCCTGGCTGCCTAAATAAGTAGCCCGTCCTCCTGGCTGGTTCCCGCCCGGTCAGGTCAGGGCGTCGCAATGCGGGATGCTCCGCACGGGATTCCGGGACCGTGTGGTCAAGATCAATTCTGGATAGACGCAGGGAAACTCGTCGTCAGAGTTCCTGTTGTCGAAGCTCGCTGACGACTGCGCTCGGAGATGCCGGCGCTGACGGCTTAGCGGACCGGGGTTCGACTCCCCGC
>JAZFTT010000170.1:0-3440 GCA_036446835.1 Acidimicrobiia bacterium | reverse complement strand
AATGAAGACGGACGCGTCGCGACTTCTCGGTCTTGGCATTCCGCGTTCCAGTAACGGCCATAAGAAATCAGTCCTCCGCAGGGGCAAGAAAATGTGCGTTGGGGCAGCGAACCCCGAGCACTCAACTATACGCAAAACCAGAGGTTTGTGAACCCCCCAATCTCCTTATGTTCTAAGACGTTTTCGACACCTCGTCGGTTCCCGGGGGTTCGAGGACCACCACCACCAGCCCTTTGGCTATCAGACGGAGCTCGTCGGTATCTACTTCATACGAATCGACTGAGCTCAAATGGTCCAGGTAGATGCGTTCCTGGGTCATGTTGTCCTCGGAGCCTGCCATCAAAGTGGTGGCAAGCGGCCCGAACATTGGATCGTTGGTCACAACCCCCGTGAATCGATTGACCCCTGCACCGCCGGCGACTCGGTCTTCGATGAACTCGAGACTGAGCTTGGTTCCGCGCAGAGGTGGAACCAACTCCCCGCCGACGGCTAGGGACTCGACCACCCAGAGCCCTTCAAGGCTCAAGCGAGGTCTCCCCTGAGGAAGGTGAAGTTCCCGCGAAACCTGCGACCGAGAGCATGGTTGTCAGGAGATACACCAGCGCAAACACCGGGTTGGACAGCACCCCCAGAATGAAGAAGAGCCCGGCAGCGATCATCGCCGACCGTCTTCCCAGATGCTCGAGGCGGTCCGCAAACCAGGCAAGAAGCCCCGCGGTCAGCATCAACGCGAACCAGAGGATCGCCAGAGCAAGCATCGAGGTGTCCTCCTGGCCCAGCACCACTGCCAGATAGACCAGAGCACTGGCCAATCCGATGACTCCGGCGACTCGCAGCGGCAGCCGGCGCAGACCATTCGACGACGTCTCCATAGCGAAAGCCTAAAGCCCCGCACCCGGTTGGACCCCCTGCCAGGTCGCATGAAACAGCCCCCGTTCCCCACGGCCCTTCTGAGGCGATGTCGCCTTCCTCCTTTAGGTCAACTCAGAGACCGGGCGCGCCGGCTAGTTGGTCTTGGCAGGCGACCGGGGCTGGTACACCCTCAACCCGTCATCGGTGACGATCTTGCCGACACCCGGCATCGGATAGTGCCCGGCGACAAAAGTGGTGCCCGACTCGCGCAATTCCTCGAATACCCGGTCGCGTGTCTTGCCGGCCAACTCATGGTCGTTGTCGACGGGGAGGCTCCAGTGCGGGTGCTCCACCTGGAACGGATGGTTGCTGATATCTCCTCCGATCAGGGTTCTCGTGCCGTTTGAGATGATGCTGACCGTCAAGTGGCCGGGGGTGTGCCCGAATGACTCGACCGCGGTTACTCCCGGAAGAACCTCGGTGTCCTTCTCTAGGAAGTCCACCCGATCCTGATCCAATAGTGGCCGCATGATCTTCTGTGCCGCTTTGGCAAGATCATCTTCGGCCGATTTCCAGAAGGCCCACTCTTTGGCGTGAAACACATGACGGGCCTGGGGAAACACCACCTCGCCATCACGTTGACTGCCACCGATGTGGTCGTAGTGCATATGCGAGTAGAGAACGGTCTCGACGGACTCGCGGCCAATACCCAAGGAGTCAACCGCAGATGGCATCAGGCCTGCTGTCATCCCGGGAGGCCCCCCGGGGGTGTCGCCGATGCCCGCGTCGATCATGATCGTGCGATCCCCGTCGGTGATCAGATAACAGCCGAAGTTCATCCGTACCTGGCCTTCGTCGTTTCGGGGGTGGAAACGCCAGTCCCGCTCCGCTGCCTCGTCGTGATAGCCGTCGGGGTCACGCCAGTAGTAGCCGTCCTCGATGACAAAAAGTGTGTAAGCGCCGCAGTCGAGTTTCCAGGTCATGGTTCGATGTTGGCAGACCGGTTGCCATCACGTCTCAAGAAGCATCGTCCCACTCGGATCCGAAGTAGGACCTTGGATGGTGAAGCGAGGTCAACGTCCCCTGCGCTGTGCGGAGTTCAGCCCATGTTTCGATCATGAGGTCGATAACCGCCACCGAGGCTGTCTTCATGTCGGCGCGTGCTCCGGTGAGCCTCTGGATCAACATCGACCAGGTCGGCTGGTGACCTACGAGCAGCAAGCGTTCCACGTTGGGTGCTTCGGAGGCCAGATCGAGCACGGTGACGGGCCCGGTGCCATACAAGCCCGGCTGGGGATCGATCGAGCAGCCCCACGCACCGGATTCCGCAGCAAGTTGGGCTGTGGTCATGGCCCGGATGGCGGTCGAACTGATTACCAGATCGGGCACGAGATCGGCTCCGGAGACGAAACGGCCCATCAGACGGGCACTACGTGAGCCACGCTCATTCAGCGGGCGGTCATGATCGGTCTCATAGCTGGCATCCCAGTCGGATTTTGCATGACGCATCAGCAGAAGCGTCGTCACTAGTGGTGTGTCGTGGAAATAGCGCCAGAATATGTCCGAGTCCTCGGTGTCATCTGGCCAGGACGCACAACGAAGGCGCATCGGCGAGATGGCTCGAGGCGGAGGACGAAGCCAGGGACGTCGAGGGCCGGAGAGATGTGGTGATTATTTATGCGACACACCACTAGCGGTTACTGCGCCAGTCGGGATGCGGTCGTGAAAAGTCTCGGGTCGGGGAAGTCCTCGCAGTAGTTGTAGAAGTAGGCGACTTTGACGACTCCGCCCGTGTCGACGACGAATTCGGCCGACTGCATCCAGGGATCATCGACCAGATGACGACCTTCCGCACGGCGATCGGCCTGGAACGACATACCTATGTCCTCGCTCAAGGTGCAAAACTCGTCGGGCGCGTCATACAGCACTTGCTCTTCTGACCAGTGCGAGAGACCAAAGGCCTTATGGGTCGTGTACTCGGGATCAGCCAGGATCGGAGCAGGGAGCCCATACTTCGTCTTGTAGGCGACGCCCCTCTCGATGTCACCGGGCACCACTGCCACCACATTGAGACCGGAGGCGAGATAGCCCTCGTATTCATCTTTGAGACGCCCGATCCGATCGACTCCACACCCACACCCCAGATGCCGCCAAAGCATCACCAGCGCAGGGGTGTTCGCCCACTGCTCACTCAACTGTGCCCGAGATCCGTCCTCGGAGATGAGATCCAGGTCGGGCGCCTTCTCACCACGTCTGACCGGCTCTCCCTCGTGAGTCGGACCCGCCGTCCAATGGTCCATCCATCGTCGCTCGGCGGACATGGTCAGGGCCATGATGTCTCTGTCGCTCATAAGTCTCCTCTCGAACCGTGGAACATAGACGGCCAACTCACAACTTGGGTGAGACCGAAGCTACCTTCATAGTCGATGACAAACCGTCTCGCTGATGCCGCCTCTCCATATCTCCTCCAGCACCAGGACAACCCGGTCGACTGGTACGAGTGGGGTGAGGAGGCCTTTGAGGAGGCTCGTCGGAGGGATGTCCCGATTCTGCTCAGCGTCGGGTATGCGGCCTGTCACTGGTGTCAT
>JAZFTT010000169.1:0-2757 GCA_036446835.1 Acidimicrobiia bacterium | reverse complement strand
CATACCATGGCCTCCCTCGGCGACAAGACCCACCATGGAATCCATCGAACTCAGCATCGACACCGGACACCAGCCCACGACCGTGGATCTCACCCCGGAGGTTGCAGGTTTCTGCGCCGGTAAGGGTGACGGTCTTGTCTCGATATTCGTGCCACACGCAACAGCCGGAGTGGCAATATTCGAAACCGGCGCCGGCAGTGAGTCCGATGTCCTCGCAGCTGTGGACGACCTATTGCCTGCCGAAGCTCGACGTTGGAGCCATGAGCACGGCACACCGGGTCATGGACGAGATCATGTCCTCCCCGCCTTCATCTCGCCGTCGATCGTCATTCCGGTTGAAGACGGTCGGATGATTCTCGGGACATGGCAGTCGGTGGTGCTGGTCGACACCAACGTGGACAACCCGGTGCGAAGGGTGCGCCTGTCGTTCATCCCCGGCTAGGCCCAAGCACTGTCTAAACCGAGTCGCCCTGCTCTCTGCCCAAACGATCATGGGCCTCGACCGCCGAGATCGTGTTTGGGTAAAAGTTCGCCAAACCGATGCGTTCGATCAGACCGTACGCACGGAGACGGTCCTTCACAACGCCCTTGAGCCCGGCGAAAGCAAACGCCACATCCTTGGCCTCGAGATCATCGAGCACATCACCGAGGATCTCCGCACCTGTCGTGTCTATGTCGGTAATGGCATTGCCCACCACGAGGATTCTCGATATGGGCCTGTTGGCATCTCTCAGCATGTCCTGGAGCCGCCTCCCAAACCGAGGCGCGTTGGCAAAGAACAACGGCGCGTCGAATCGGACTATGAGAAGACCCGGAACCACCTCGGCCTCGGGATGGCGATCTCTGTCGTGATACCCGGCGACACCTTCGACCTTTCCAAGCTCTGTGCTGTGTGGAAGCCAGGACTTGCGAACGAAATTGGCAAGCGCCAGAAGGATGGCAAGCGCTATCCCCTCGAGAATTCCCAGCACCAGCACTCCCAAGAAGGCACCGAGCGAAAGGAGAAACTCCGAGCGCCGTGCCCTGAGCAGCCACAGTGTGCCGGCCCAGTCAAAGAGCGCGAACGAAGCGGTGATGACAATGGCTGCCAGGGTCGCCGCCGGCATCTCAGCGACCAAGCCTGGGAACACCACGATGATCACGACCACTCCTGCGGCCGCTATCAGACCGGCAAGTTGAGTGCGAGATCCCACTGCCATTGCCACTGCCGTGCGTGACGAACTGGCGCTGGTGGGGAACCCCTGGAAGATACCGGAGAGAAGATTCGCTGCTCCAAGGGCCTTGATCTCGCTGTTGGGATCCACCCGGACTCCGGACTTCAGAGCTGTGGCGGTGGATAGCGCCCCGGTGTCTGCAAAGGAGACAAGCGCCACTGCCACCGCTCCTCCGACAAGAGCAGGCAGCATGTCGATGTCCACGCCTGGAAAGGTGAGAGGGGGCAGTCCGGTCGGGATACTCCCAACAGTCCTGACACCCTTATCCACCAGGTCGAACAGGGCAACGGCCACGATCGACCCCCCTGCGGCGAAGATCACACCAGGGATTCTCGTGCTCACCCGACGCAGACCCACGATGAGCAGGACGCTTCCGACGGAGAGAGCCAAAGCGGCCGGCACCATTTCACCGGCGGCCACTCCGGAGACCGTTGCGGTGAGGACGTCGACAGTGGACCCTACGTCGACCGAAAACCCGAGGGCCTTGGGCAGTTGGGATATGAGAACGATCACCGCGATGCCGTTGAGGTATCCGATTCGGATGGGTTTGGACAGAAGCTCGGTGATCACACCGACACGGAGGTAACCGGCGGCAATGCAAATCAGACCGGTGATGATGCTCAAGGCTGATGCGAGTGCCACCGCGGTGGCCGGGTCACCAGCCGCAAGCGGCAGGATCACCACCGCGATCACCGGAGCGAGGGACGAGTCAGGCCCGAGAACAAGCTGCCGGTTGGGGCCAAACACCGAGTATGCGATGAGGGCGGCGATTGTCGTGTAGATGCCGGTTACCGCCGGCAGACCGGTGAGCTCCGCATAGGCCATGCCCTGGGGCACCAGCATCGAGGCCAGAACCAGACCGGCGACCAGGTCGAATCGGAGATACCTGCGTTGATATGTGCGAAACATCCCGACGATCGGGATGAAGTCATGTCTTCGGGTATGGGTGCTCAATCGATCCTGAAACTATCAAACCTCCACTACAAGCTTTCGCCAAGGTGGCGTTGACCACGCCGACCGGTATCCTCGCACCATGCTGAGCCAACGCTTCGAACAGCTGTTTCGCCTTCTCCTCGTAGCTTTCGTTCGGTACGACGACGTGACCCGGGATGCTCATCACGTGGTCGAACTGGCTGGTGCCCGAAGCGATTTAGACGGGCTTCGATCGACCATTGCCAACGAGCGACACTTGGTGATGGGTCTGGGCCGTTCGAGTGTCAGAGACGAGGCGTGGCGGGATCAATCGGCAGCAGCTCGATCGCAGCTGTTCACCATGGCTCACACTTCAAACTGACCTCGCCCATTGAGGTCTGTGGATAACCAGATAGCCTCATCGCTGTCATGAATCGTCAACTCTTCCCCCAAAACGTCATTGCGATGATCTGGGACTTCGACAAGACGCTGATCCCGGGGAACATGCAGGGCCCACTGTTTCGGCACTACGACATGGACGAGGCCGAGTTCTGGCGCGAGGTCGACGGGCTCGACGAGTTCTACCGCAGCCACGGGTCTCGCCTGATCCAGAGGGACCACCTCTATCTGA
>JAZFTT010000168.1:0-3736 GCA_036446835.1 Acidimicrobiia bacterium | reverse complement strand
CGGAGGTGTCCACTTGGGATTGGACGCCGTCCTCTAATACCGTCATCGCATGGCGCAGATCCACGGTGGACAAATCATCGCCCGGGCTCTCAAGTCCGAAGGTGTGGACACCGTCTTCACCCTCACCGGTGGGCACATCGTCCCCATTCTCGACGGTTGTGTCCAGGAAGGCATTCGTGTCATCGACTTCCGTCACGAACAGGCTGCCGCGCACGCTGCCGAGGCATACACCCGTTTGACCGGGAAGCTGGGTGTTGCTGCGGTGACTGCAGGGCCCGGCGTTACCGACACGATCACCGGTGTTGCGACAGCCTTCTACGGTGCCACCCCGATGCTTGTCATCGGGGGGCGTCACTTGATCCGCCAGGAGCTCAAGGGCGGACTCCAGGAGATGGACCACACCCGGCTCTTCCACTCGATCACCAGATGGTCGGCCACCGCATGGCAGGTGGACCGTCTTGCCGACTACATAGCCACCGCGGCACGTCACGCATTCGAGGGAAGAGGTGGTCCTGTGTTCCTTGATGTGCCGATGGATGTCCAGTTCGACATGGTCGAGGAGACGGCGGTCAGATTTCCGACTTCCTATCGGGCCTCAGCCGGTTTTGGGGCAGATGACGACACTCTCGATCAGATAATCGGGGCGCTCGGCGACGCCGACCGGATTATGGTGTTTGCCGGTGTCGGCCCGCGATCGGGTGAGCCGAACAAACTGGCCGACCTTGCGGAGCTCTTACAGGCCCCGACCTACGTAAACAGCCGGGCTCGCGGCTCCTTGCCTCATGGTCATCCGCTTCTTGGCAATCATCAGCGATCGCAAGCCATGGCCGAGACCGATGTGGTGCTTGCCCTCGGTGTGGATTGGGACTTCCGGACCGGGTACGGCGAGAAGATCTCAGATGATGCGACGGTCATTCAGATCGACGCCGACCCTGCCAAAGTGGGCTGGAATCGGCCTGCACATGTCGGAGTGGTCTCCGATCCGATGACCGTGGTGAGCCAACTCGTCGCCAGGGCAGACGACATCAGACGCGAGGAGACACCGTCCTGGACCTCAGAAATCATGGACGACGAGGCGGAGAGCACGGTAGCCGCACTTGTCGAGGCGACCGACGACTCATCACCCGTTGTGCCACAGAGGTTTGCCAGGGAGGTTGCCGAGTTCTTCGGCCCGGATTCCATTGTGGCCGTCGATGGCGGCGACATCGTCTCAAGCACTGCCCGCTGGCTGCAGACATCTACCGCCGGCCATGTCCTCGACCCGGGCCCGTTTGGCACACTTGGTACGGGTGCGCCCTACGCCATCGCAGCCAAAACGGCCTTTCCGGAGAAGATGGTGGGCATCGTCTTTGGTGATGGCGCGTTCGGGTTCAACGCCATGGAGTACGACACCATGGTCAGGCTTGACCTGCCGATCATCGGCGTAGTCGGCAACAACGGTGTTTGGGCCAACATCAAGACGTTTCACAAGATGGCCTACCCCGAACGGTTGGTGGCCACCGATCTCGGCATCCGGCCCTATCACGAGATGGTCAGAGGTCTTGGCGGTTACGGCGAGTTTGTCGACGACCCAGACGAGATCCGGCCGGCGCTGGAGAGGGCCCGCCAGTCAGAACTGCCTTCTCTCATCAACGTCCACATCGCCGAAACGATGCGAATGTCCTCCAACTACTCCCAATAGGTGTGGGTCTACGCGCTGAGCCCGCCCGGGTCGTCGGGGACATCGACCGCATGTTCTGCCAGCACCTCCAGCGGGACGATCTGCAAAGCCCTCTCATGAGTCGAGGCGAGCACCACCGGCGCGGCAACACCGTCGCGATAAGCCCTCAGCCAGTTGCGTGCGGTGACACACCAACGGTCACCAGGTTTCAAACCGGGGAAGTGGTGTTGAGGCATGGGAGTGATCAAGTCGTTGCCGACCGTGCGTTGATGCTCGAGGAACTCGGCGGTGACTACCGCACAGATGGTGTGACTTCCGATGTCCTCGGGTGCCGTCTCGCAGGTGCCATCACGAAACCAGCCAGTGATCGGATCGATGCTGCACGGCTCTAGGTCGTCGCCTATGACGTTTTGCTCAGGCATCTCCAGACAGTATCGCCGACTAGAAGACCACAACGGTGAGTAGACCGATCGCCAGGCAGTAGACAGCGAATGGAATCAGTCCAACCCGGCGTAAGGCTGCCAGCAGCCAGGCGATGGCGAAGTATCCGGACACCGCGGCGACGGTAAAACCCACGATGAGCTCTGCCCCAAACTCTCCGGATCCGGTGAGATCCGGGAGCTGGGTTAGTCCCGCCCCCGCAATGGCGGGGATCCCAAGCAGGAATGAGAACCGGGCTGCCTCCACGGGGGAGAACTTTCTCCCGTTCCCGGCGCTGATTGTGATGCCCGACCTGGATATGCCTGGTATCAGGGCGAAGGCCTGGGCGACTCCGACGATGACAGCATCGGGGACGCGTCCATCGATGAACTCCCGCGTCCCGGTGGCCAGTTGCTGGCCGATAACGAGAATCACACCGGTCGCCATCAGCGCCCAGCCGACATTGGAGACGGTGGCCTGGAACAATTCGAGGTTGTCCTTCAGAAAGAGCCCGACGATGGCGGGGATGGTGCCGATGGCGACCAGCAGAGCAATCGTTCGGCCCTCGGGTTCGGTGCGAAGCCGGAGAACCTTCATCACGTCCTCCCGGAAGTAGATGAGGACCGCCAGCAGCGTTCCCAGATGGAGTACGGCCGTGACAGCAAGGCTGGGAGGAGCGATCTCCACGCCGAGCTCTGCGAGGAAGGCAGGGATGATCACGAGGTGTCCCGACGATGAGACCGGGAGGAATTCGGTGAGACCCTGGATCAGGCCCCAGATGATCGCGGCTGCCACATCGGGCACGGTAGTGCTCAGCCGGTGGAGACAAGTACCGCTATTCGCGAGTCTGCGGCCGCTACTGCGACCTCACTGGCCGACGTTGGCGCCACCGCAATGCCGCCGCTTGTAGCGGCGAAAGGGTCGTCGGGAACCGAGAATGCGATCACACCCTCGACCACTTTGCCCGAGTCGAGCAGGACGACCTTGACTTGGTCGCCGGCTCGAGCAATCGTGGGCACGTCCGCGGAGATGACCCACCAGCCGGGCGGGATAGCCGAATCACCGTCTCCGACATCGGAGGCGAGAATCGGCTCGCCTTTCTCGATTGCTACTGCTGCCACAGCGTTGGGGTGGACCTGATCCAACAGACCGGAGGGGATACGTCGGATCTCGGTGTTGGTCGGCGTGAGGTCCTCTCCAGCCGCTATCGCCTCGATTGCAAATGGATGGTCGACAAGAGGATCTGGTCTGAACTCGACCCAGATGGCGATGACCACGAGAAGTCCGGCGGCGAC
This sequence comes from Acidimicrobiia bacterium, assembly GCA_036446835.1. Taxonomy (GTDB): domain Bacteria; phylum Actinomycetota; class Acidimicrobiia; order Spongiisociales; family ZC4RG35; genus SZUA-217. The sequence goes on along the minus strand of JAZFTT010000168.1, from coordinate 361 downwards.
CCATCTTCCGATGGGTGGCGAAGCCAACCACAGCATGTCTTGAACCTACGGGGCAGGCGTCCCCGGGAGAAGGGAGTCGTCAGGAGTCTTTGGAAGTCGAAGAGCTCGCTTTCGGCTTCGACTGCGACTTCGATTGGGATTTCGACTTGGACTCCGAAGATGTCTTGGTCGAGGTGTCCGACTTCTCCGATGGCGTCGGACCGCCGGAAGACCTGTTGCCCGTGGCGTAGAAGCCGGAGCCTTTGAAGACGATGCCTCGGGCATGAAAGACCTTTTTCAGCTCGCCACCGCAATCGTTGTGTTTCTTCAGCGGCTTTTCCGAGAACGATTGAAAGATTTCGATGTTCTCGCCACATTGTCT
>JAZFTT010000167.1:0-12127 GCA_036446835.1 Acidimicrobiia bacterium | reverse complement strand
GTCCCGGTCGACCTTGCCGATGGGGTCTTCCTTCCAACCGTGCTCCCACGCCGCCAGGTTGGCGGCCACCTGACCGCCGAAAGCCTCATGCATCTCGATGATGTCTATGTCTTCGAGTGCCACTCCGGCCCGGGCCAGCATGCGGGGCACTGCTATGCCTGGTCCCATGAGCAAGCCGTCGTCAGGGCTGATGGCGGCAAACTCGATCGCCCTGATGAATGCAAGCGGCTCATGCCCGAGCTCGGCGACCGCCGACTCGGCCATCAGGACCACCGACGCCGCGCCATCGGTGAGAGGGCTCGAGTTGCCTGCGGTGAGGGTGCCCTCAGGGGTGGGGTCGAAAACGGGCGGGAGCTTGGCGAGCTTCTCCATCGACGTGCCAGGGCGAACCATCGTGTCGGCCGCGATGTCGTCGAGAGGATGAATCTCGGCCGTGAGACGACCGTCGTCGGTCGCCGCGGCGGCGTTCATGTGACTTGCGTATGCGATCTCGTCTTGCTCGCTGCGGGAGATACCCCACTCCTTGACGGTGATCTCGGTGTGCTCACCCATCGACATTCCGGTCGAGGGCTCGTTGACCCCCGGCGGTCGGGGTACGAAGTCGCCACGACGAAGACGAGCGAGGGTCACTGCCTTGTCCTTAGCGGTCCTTGCTCCCTGAAAATCGGACAGCACCCTCGTGGCGTTTCGGCTCCACAGAACCGAAGGATTCGACATCGATTCCACGCCACCGGCGATTCCCACCTTGGACCGGCCCGCCGAGATCGCATCATGAACCGCCTCGATGGCGGTGACACTCGTGATGCAATTGTCGGTGACGGTCACCGATCTGACCGAGTCGGGGAGGCTGCTTGCGAAATTGACCTCCCGGGCAAGGTGGGGCACCCGGGCGTCCACGGCGACGATCCCGTAGACGAGTTGATCAACAGTGTCGGGGTCGAGGTCGAGCTTGGCCAGGGCCCCGTCGACCGAGTGGGTCCCCAACTCCAGTGCGGTGCGCTCCTTGAGAAATGTGCCGGCTTTGGCAAAGGGGGTTCTCGCTCCGCCGACGATGGCTACACGTTCGCTCATGTTCTTGTCCTTTCAATCGTTGGTATATGCAGCAATAGGCGCCGCAAGAACCTGTTCAGGTATTGCAAATGCATCAACCAGAGCCAGCGAGTAGCCGGCCACTTCCTGGATCAGTTGCTTGTGAACTTTTCGGATCTGACGGGAGGTGGCACCGCTGAAGCGGCCGTGCTCCTGAAACAATCCGAGGTTTGCCCGAATGACTGACGCTCCGTAGAGCGCCCGCAGGTTGTCGAGTGCCCTGCGAACAGACTCGTCGCCGATCTCGGCCACCGCCGAAACGAAAGCCTCGAGTGTGACAAGCTCAACGTGGCAGGCAGACGCGATAGCGGCATGGGATTGAACCTGGACGAAGGCCTCGGTCGGCTCGGTACCGGCCTCGATCCGCTTCTTCACCCGCTGGGCAAGTGACTCCACTACGTGGGCCTCTCTCCACCGAAGCTGGCTGATCTGCCAGCGGGCGTCAACGAGTTGGTCGCTGTCGGTCGTGCTCAAGGTCACCGGACTGGCTTCGACAAGCGTCGAAGCGGCCCGGTGGAAGAGGTAGCGCGCCATGGCCGTGGCATTCATCGACTCGAACTGCTGTCCGAACTCGGAGAGAAGGGCCTTGGCCACGAGTTGGGTGAGGACTGTGTTGTCGCCCTCGTAGGTAGTGAAAATGTCGGCATCGGCCCGCATCGAAGTAAGACGATTCACCGCCAGGTAGCCCTGACCGCCACACGCCTCACGAGCAGCCTGAACGGTGTCGATCGCATGCCAGGTTGCGTACGCCTTCAACCCGGCGGCCTCCGCCTCCAGTTTCCGCTGGTCGCCCTCCTGGTCGGCGTAGTCGGAGATCAGGTTCTCGAAGGCGAAGTGGTAGGCGTAGGTGGCGGCCAGACGGGGAATCAACTCCTGTTGATGAACGGGATAGTCGATGAGCAGCGTCTCGGCTCCGCTCGCCGGACCGAACTGACGCCGCCGATGGGCGTAGCGAATCGCCGTGGTGAGGGCCGACTTGGCCACGTTGACCGAGGCCGCTCCAACACTGACACGGCCTCCGACAAGGGTGCCGATCATCGTGAAGAACCTGCGATCGGGGTTGGGAATGTCGCTGTGATAGACGCCGCGGCCATCGACCGAGGCGAATCGATCGAGAAGAGCGGCTCGCGGAACCCGTACGTGGTCGAACCAGATTCGACCGTTGTCAACACCGTTGAGGCCCCCCTTCCCTGCGTTGTCTTCGATGGTGATGCCAGGAAGAACCGTCCGGTCGGCGTCGCGGAGGGGGACCAGGACCGCGTGCACCCCGTTGTCTGCGTCTCCCACAATGAGCCGGGCGAACACGACAGCGAGCTGGCCGTGGGCCGCTGCGTTGCCGATGTAGTCCTTGCGTGCAAGGTCATTGGGAGTGTCGACCACGAACTCATCTGTGTCGGGGTCGTAGACGGCGACGGTTTCGAGGTCTCTCACGTTCGAGCCGTGCCCGGTTTCGGTCATCGCGAAACACCCTGGCAGGGCAAGCGATCCCACCGCCGGGAGATACTCATCATGATGGCGCGCGGACCCCAGCCGGGCGATGGAACCGCCAAAGAGACCGAACTGGACCCCGAACTTGGTCATCAGACTGAGATCGTGATGCCCAAGCATCGTGAATGCGACCACGAATGACGCCGGGTCGCCAGGTCCGTGAGGCTCTGGATAGCTGAGCACGCCCAATCCTTCGTCGGCCAGGATCCGGGTCCAGGCCAGGACCAACTCGCGGTAGGCGTCTCTGTCGGGTTGGTCCGGATAGGCGAACTCCGGTCGGGTGAGCACCGCTCTCATCCGATTGCGGATCCGGGCGTGCTTTCCGTCGAGAATCGAGGTCAGCCGTTCGGTGTCGAAAGGAGCTTCCGACTCGATCAGATCTCGGAGCCTGATCGGCCCTCCCAGAACGGCAGGCACCGGACCGAAAGGGCCGTACTCGGCCTGAATATCGGCGAGTGCAGACATCTCGTCGCCCGTCACATTGGCACCAGGGCGGGTCGACTCTGCGATGGCTACCCCCAGGTCCACCACCGACCCGGCTGCTTCGACGCTCAGCGATTCTGCCCATTCGACGATCTGGAGTCTCAGCGACTCCAATTCCTGAGGTGTCGGTGGGTCACGGGGGTCGAGCCACCGCCGAAGGGCCACCTGACAGTCCTCGTCAATCCCCGAATACCCGGCCACCAGCTCACAGATCCCTGCTATCTCCTCGGGAGCGAGCTCGCCGTCCGACCAGGCCATATAGACGAGAGGAAGAAACGGTCGAAGCCGATCGTCGTATATCGATGTGACCAAGTCGATGGTCACCGGTCTACCCATGCATGGAGGAACACCACACCGGGCGGCGCTCATTCCCGCGCTCGAGTATGAGAGTGGGCCGTGGGATAGGTTCGCCCGGGTGTCCCGTTCTGATCCTGCGGTGAGCAACCAACTCGCAATGAACAAGGTTTTCCGCCGGGTCGCTCTGCTTGGAATTGCCAGTGTGATCAGCGGGGTTCTCGTTGGTGGTGTGCTCGGCCGGATCGTCATGCGCATCTCCGCATTGGCAGCCGGTCCGGAAATGGTGGGGCGTCTCACCGAGAACGGGAACCGGATCGGGGAGTTCACCATTGGCGGAACTCTCGCTCTGATCATCTTCGTAGGCGTCTTCAGCGGTGTCGCGGGAAGCGTTGCGGTGGTCGGATCGGACCCTTGGCTGAGATGGCTGGGACCTGTTCAGGGCCTCGGGTTCGGGGTAGTGGTTCTAGCCGTTACGGCCGATCAGGGTCCTTTCACCTCGGTCGATTTCCTGATCCTCGACCCTCCCGCCCTGAACGTGGCCATGTTTGTCGGCCTTCATCTCGCTTTCGGTCTCGCCGTTTCCGGTGTCTACTGGCTGGCAAATCGGAGACTGCCGCCCGCCCAGGACCATGAGCAGGTCGGATATCTGGTTGTCGCCTCCCTGGGCACGATCGCTCTCCTGCTCGTGATCGCCTTGTTCACCGTGCCCAGCTTCAGCGGATCAGAAACGGACTTCGGATTCCTGGCGATCATCCTCGTCATGGTCACCTCCACCGGAATCCGCCAGGCCACGTCATTCATCGAAGCCACCCCCAACTGGCTGTCACGTACGGCCACCATCGCTGGGTACGGATCACTGACTCTTCTGGTGGTGATAGGGCTCAGCCGCCAGATCGCCCAGATCCAGACGATCCTCTAAGAGTCTGCTGATGCTCTGATATATCTGAGAAACAGCGACCGATCACCAGAAACGACTCGATCCAATGTCATGTCGATGGGTGGTTGTAGCGGCTCCCCGTGTGCGATTCGCTTCGACTCCCCTAGAGCCAGCATCGGCGACATGGTGATGTTGATCTCATCAACCATCCCTGCGGCCATGAGGACGCTGTTGATAGTGGGGCCACCTTCGCAGAGGATCACTCTCGCCGCACTGAGATGATCGACAATTCCGTTGCCATCCAGGTTGTCGATCTGGGCGACATCGGCCACCTCAGACAGCGCATCCAGACGGTCCTGGTCGGCCTCGTCTCCGGTCAGGATCGTGGGGCGCTCATCGGGGTCGGAGAAGACCCGGGCCTCCGGGTCCAGACTGAGACTGCGAGTGAGGATCACCATCTTGGGCACGTCTTCCAATCCAGCTTTGGTCCGGTGGCGACTCATCTCCTCACTCATCCGCACCGGGCCCATGCTCTCAGAACGGATTGTCTCCGCGCCCATGAGGACGACGTCGGCCACCGCCCTCATCGCCAGAAAGAGAGCACGGTCGTCTGCGTCGTTCAGAGCACTGGCTCCGCCATCCACGGCGGTGCCGCCGTCCACCGACTCGACCATGTTGAACATCACCCACGGTCTTCCATCTCGCTCTCTCTTCTCGGAGAAGAGCATCTCTAGGATGTCGATCGGATCGCCCGTTGCCTTCAGAGTGCGAAACATGGTGTGAAACTAACCGCATGCGACACACCGCCAGCTGCCACGTCCGACCCGTAGAGGTCTCGGCCCGCATCCCGGCGCTACCCGAATCAACATCTCGACCGACCGGGCGGAAGGCGCATCCAGTTCGATGTAGACGTCGAGATCGTCCAACTCCACGATCGCTCGGTGAAGTTGCATGTGACCGACAGGTTCCAGGACCGTTGGATAGAGATCACTGTGGTACCACAAGGGCAAGAAAGCCGGATCACCCAGGTAACGCAAGCGTCTCCCGCCCGGGACAAAGCACCGAGTACATTTCTCGTAGCGACCCAAAGGACACATGACCGCTCAAGACAGCACCCGCATTCAATTCCGAACCTGCCCGCTGTGTGAGGCCACGTGCGGTCTGGAGATCACAATCAAAAATGGCGCCGTGCAACGCATTCGGGGTGATCGTGAGGACGTCTTCTCCCACGGGTTCATCTGCCCCAAGGGCTCCACTCTCAAGCAACTCGAAGCCGACCCTGATCGATTGCGGGCGCCGCAGATCCGCACCGACGATGGCTGGCGTGATGCGACCTGGGACGAGGCCTTCACCCTCATAGACGAGCGTCTGACGCCAATCATCGACAAGCACGGGTCCAACGCTGTCGGGGTCTACCTGGGAAATCCCAACATCCACAACCTGTCCGGGATCCTCTACAACCAGGTCTTTCTCCGCGCCTTGCGCACCAAGAACATCTTCTCGGCGTCGACAGTCGACCAGATGCCCAAGCACCTCTCCAGCGGTCTCATGTTCGGCCATCCCGACCTGATTCCGGTGCCGGACATCGACCGCACCGACTATCTGCTCATGCTCGGCGCCGACCCCTATGAGTCCAACGGCAGCCTCGCCACTGCCCCCGACTGGCCGGGCCGCCTCGAAGCCATCAAGGAAAGGGGTGGTCGAGTGGTGGTCGTGGACCCTCGCCGATCCAAGACTGCGGCAAACGCAAGCGAACATCTTGTCATCCGGCCCGGCACCGACGCCCTGTTCCTCGCCGCCGTCGCTGCAACCCTGATCGAGGAGAACCTGACTGCTCCCGGTCCCGACTTCTACGAGGGTTTCGACCGGGCGGCTGCCGCGGTTGTTCCGTTCAGCCCCGAACGTGTTGCCGCCACCACACGAATCGGCGCTGACATCATCCGTCGCATCGCCCGAGAGTTGGCCGGTGCCGGCTCAGCCGTGGTCTACGGTCGGGTCGGAACCTCCACTGTCCGCCACGGCACGGTGTCGTCGTGGCTGATAGACCTCATCAACGCTCTCACCGGCAACCTCGACCGGCCAGGAGGCGCAATGTTCTCCAAGCCTGCCGGCGGCCGCCCCCGAAAGCCCCGCGGGTTCCAAACGGGACGATGGTCGTCGAGAGTCAGGGATCTGCCTGAGGTTCGCGGCGAGCTACCTGCCGGCGTGATGGCCGAGGAGATAACCACACCCGGTGAGGGCCAGATCAATGCGATGCTCGTCGTTGCCGGCAACCCGGTTGCGTCTACTCCCAATGCCGACCGTCTCGACCACGCCCTCGGCCAACTCGACTTCATGGTCTCGATCGACCTCTACCGCAACGAGACCAGCCGTCATGCCCACGTGATCCTCCCTGCAACGTCTCCATTGCAGAGGGCCCACTACGACCTGGCCTTTACGGGGCTGTCGGTGCGCAACGTCGCCAACTACTCCCCTGCCATTTTTCCAAACGAGGTGGGTATGGAGGAGTGGGAGATTCTGTGCAAACTCGCTGCGATCGTCGCTGGTCAGGGATCGGACGTCGACGCTGGCGTCGTCGATGACTTCGCCTTCACCACCTATCTCGGGCACATGGTCGACGACAAGTTGTCTCCGATCCACAATCGCGACGTCGGGGAGATCCTCACGATGATCGGCGACCGACGCGGCCCGGAGCGTTTCCTCGACCTGATGCTGCGCGCCGGTCCCTACGGCGATCGCTTTGGAGAGGTCTCCGACGGTCTCACCCTGGCCAAGCTGGAGAAGGCACCCCATGGCATCGACTTTGGGCCCCTTCAACCGCGTCTTCCTGAGGCATTGTGTACTCCCACCGGCACCGTCGATCTCGCTCCACAACAGATCCTCGATGACCTCCCCGATCTGGAGACAACGATCGACGCCAAGACCAACGGCGGGTATCTACTTGTGGGTCGGCGCCATTTGCGGTCGAACAACTCGTGGATGCACAACATCGATGTGCTGGTGAAGGGACGCGACCGGTGCACACTTCTCATTCATCCCGATGACGCGGCAAACCTCGAGATCGACGATGGTCAACTTGCGGAGGTGGCGTCTGCGACGGGCAAGGTCGTAACAACGGCCGAGTTGACCGAGGACATCATGCCCGGTGTGGTCAGCCTGCCCCACGGCTGGGGTCATGACCGAGAGGGCATGGCCACCTCGGTGGCGACGGCGAGGCCCGGCGTCAACTCCAACATCCTCAGCAACGAGAACGACCTCGACCCTCTCTCGGGCAACGCCACCCTCAACGCCATCCCGGTGAGGGTCAGCGCCGCCGGCTGACATCGCGTCTCGGGACCTTTGGCACTACCCGGCTTGGCGACGATGGGCCACGATGATCTGAGAAAAGGGGCGACTATGGCTCGCACACTCTTCATCCTCAACGATGGGCCGTACGGAACAGAGCGCAGCTACAACGGCTTGCGACTAGCGGGCTCGCTTGCCAAGCGAGATGGGGAGGTCGTGAAGATCTTTCTCATCGGTGACGCTGCCGGCTGTGCCAGTGCCGGCCAGAATGTGCCCAAGGGCTACTACAACATAGAGGTCATGCTCAGATCCGTGATTCGACGTGGAGGCTTGGTAGGTGTCTGCGGCAACTGCATGGATGCACGCGGCCTCGACGATGATGGCCTCGCAGACGGGTGCCATCGAAGTTCCATGGAAGCGCTCACCGACTGGACACAGGAGGTCGACAACGTCCTCGTCTTCTGATCCGCTACCGAAGAGAACCTATCGGAAGGAAGCACAATGAACGACTCCAGCACAGTGGTAGTTCTCGGCGGTGGCGTGGGAGGGGTCGTCTCGGCAATGGCCCTGCGCAAGCGGCTCCCGAGACAGCACCGGGTGATCATCGTTGACCGAGAGAGCCGCCACCTCTTCTCACCGTCGCTTCTCTGGTTGATGACCGGTTCACGATCCGAATCCAGTATCACCCGACCGGTCGAGAAGCTGAGCCGAAAGGGTATCGAGGTCATCCAGGAAGAGATCGTCGAGATTCTGCCTGAGACAAGACAGGTTCGTCTCGGCAACGGCAAGACATTGGATGCCGACCATCTGGTCGTTTCTCTTGGTGCCGAGCTGGACCTGGACGCAGTTCCAGGACTCGCCGAGGTTGGACACTGTTTCTACACGCTGTCGGGAGCCACGAGTCTGTACGCCGCTCTCACCGATTTCAAGGGCGGACAGATCATTGTTCTGACCGCGGCGCCGGCCTACAAGTGTCCTGCCGCACCGTATGAGGCGGCCATGCTGATCAAGGATTTCTGCGGAAGAAGGGGCGTCGGTGCGGAGACTCAGGTTGACTTGTACGCCGCCGAGCCGGCGCCCATGGGAGTAACCGGGCCTGATGTTTCGGCAGCGGTGCGCCAGATGGTCGAAGACGAAGAGATCGGATATCACCCCGAGCATCAGGTGACCCACGTCGACACCGAAACCAACACCGTCTTCTTCGACAACGGGGTGAGCGCCGGATTCGATCTCCTCGCTTTCGTGCCACCGCACCGGCCGCCGGACGTTGTGAGCAAGACCGATCTGGTAGGCGAAGATGGCTGGATCACGGTCGATCGGCACACCATGGAAACGGGTCATCCGGGCGTATGTGCCATAGGTGATGTCACCCGGATCCCCCTCAAAGTAGGAAAACCGCTGCCGATGGCAGGTGTCTTCGCCGAACGTCAGGCCAAAGTCGTTGCCCGGAACATCGCCACGGCCATCACGGGTGAAGGAACTTCGACGAGATTCGACGGCCACGGCGAGTGTTTCATCGAAACCGGCTCGGGGAAGGCAGGGTTTGGCAGCGGTAACTTCTACGCCGAACCATCGCCGCAAATCAATCTTCATCCACCGAGCCGTCGCTGGCACATTGGGAAGGTGCTGTTCGAGAAGAACTGGCTTCGCCGCTTCTGACTTTGCAGTGACGAGACGATTTCCGGCACGACACTCGTGGAATCGGTCGTTTGTGGGTAATTCAGACCGGCTAGGAGTCCACTCGGTCGGCTCGGCGGGCTGCAGCGACGATCCGGAGCAACTCGGGGTGATGCGCCCCCTGCCAATAGACCTTGCCGCAGGACGAGCAGATCCGAAAGTCGACGATATGACGGCTGGTCTCGGGTGGCAACCGATGGGCGATCCTCTTCTTGGCGACCGGAGTCAGCTTTCCATTGCATGCCATACATCTGGTGAAAGGAGTGAAGTATCGGGCTAGATGAAAGCGGCGGACGACCTCGGTCACCTGTTCCCGGGGGTCGGTGGCTCGGAGGAAGTAGCCGTGGGTGACCGAGCCGTGCTTGAGGAGGCCGACATCCCGGGTGAGGAGGATGCGTTGCTGGGACGTCGAGATCCGCACCAGTTCGGGATCGGTCCGATCGTGGCTATGAAGAGTATCCAGGCCCAAGAGCCTGAGGAAACGCGCCAGTCGACCCAAATGGTTGTCGGCCACGAAACGGACGGTTCGAAGCGGCTCCGGCCGGACCTTGACGATGGGAGTGATGTCGAACGACTCGAACACCGGGAAAACGCTGACCCGGTCTCCGTCGTTGACGAGATAGGAGAAGTCGACGGATCGACCGTTGGCAACGATCAGATCGACCTCGGTGTGTGGGATCCCGCAGGCTTCGATCATGTCCTTGACACTTCCCGGGACCTCGAAGCCGCGGGTGACCGTGCCCGACCGGAGGTCCTGGGGGAGGAAGTCCGTCAGCTCCGCGTAGAACCTGAAAGCTGCCTGGTGGGTGATGGCTCACCTCCTCCTGGACGGCGCCACGACCACGTCAACTCTCCAACATACCGATCAAAGAGGTCGCGGCCTTCCGACAGACCACTAGGTCGGGAGATGGGTGAGGAGCAACCCAACGGCGAGCAGGATGTGCGCCAGGGCCAGCAGTTGCAAGGGACGTTCCCAGGTGGCCAACAGTGTCGTCCTATCCCAGCGCTCCCCACCAACCTCGGCGGTGGTCTCCGTGGCGATCCGTCGCACGTGCCGGGCCGGTGTGGACAGGACACGCTGGGACATGCTGAGGGCAGTTGCCGCGGCAGCAACGACGGCCACGGCCAGTGAGAGCGACTCGGTCTGGGCCCAGTAGCCCACCAGCACCGGAAACGCGCCCCAGGCAACGGCAAAACCCCCCGTTGAGTGCAGCCGGCGAGACCACTCCAGCGCATACGCGGCGGCAAGCAGCACACCGACGGCCCCCCACGCAAGCGCAATGGGCGAGATGACGACCGACGCGACTACCGCAAAGCCTCCGGCCATGCCCAAACCTCCCCAGCCCAGCATTCGCAGTGTTCGGTGTGACAGGCCGGTGGAGAGCGGGCGATCGTGCAGTTCATCAAGGGCGTGGGCCCCCATCCCTAACCCGAAACCAAACGCGAGAAGGGTTCCGACCAGGCGAAGACCGTCGACCCGTGGCGCCAAGGCCGCGCCAATTGCAACATATGAGAGGTGCCACATCGTGTATGGCAAGTGAAGAAGTGTGACGAGATCGCCCAGCCGGGTGCCGGTCCGTGCGTAGAACGCGGGTCGTAGGCCGGTCATCGGCGCCGACCCCACATCACCAAGCCGCCACCAAGTGACATCCGGCGAAAGCGGACATCCTCCATCCCCGCGGCCTCCCATGCAGCGGCGAGCCGATCGGGTGGATACCTGTCACCGAAAGCGTCGATGCTCGGACCCAGAAATCGGCCGACTTCCCACCAGCCCGACCGGATCACTGCGCCCGCCGCGGGAAGAAGGGTGCGTGTGTAAATCCACCACGCGGGACGCCACCCACCGGTTGGCCGGCCGAACTCGACCATGCCCACCACACCTCCGGGTCGCACAATCCGAACGAGCTCCTCGAGACATCGCGACACGTCGTCTACGTAGCGCAGCAGGTAGCCGAAGGTGACTCCATCGAAGGCGCCGGCTGAAAAAGGCAGCCGCTCTGCGGTCGCCAGGACGGTCAAAGAGCCTCGCCGCTTGGCCATTCGCGTCATCTCCAGACTCTGATCGGCCGAGACCACCTCGACACCGTGTGACTCGATGAGCCGGGTGATCGAACCCGTTCCCGCAGCAACATCGAGAACTCGCGATCCAGGCGAGAGACCGAGCCCATCCACCATCGCCCGTCTCCATCGGCCGTCCTGGCCCATGCTCAGCAGTTGGGCCCAGCGCTCATACGTCGGAGCTATCGGAGCGAAGAGTTCGCCGGCCAACGCTGGGGGTGAGACCTTGGCGCCATCCATCACATTGACCATACGAGCGTTTGCAGCTTTCGGTTCGGCCGTCCTGGCCTATGCCCAGCAGTTGGGCCCAACGAGGAGATGACTAGAAGGTGGGCACGAGTCAGCTGCCGAGCGTAGGACCAAGACGTGTGGAACATGACCGCATCGAGTCTGGTTGTCTCAACCGGTGATTGATCGGCGAAGATCCCGGCTGAGTATTGGTGTGACGGCTTTGACCCTGGTGCTGGCCGCATGTGGGGGCGCTGGCACCGGGGGCAATACGACTGCGAATTCAACCGATGCCCCCGACACCACAACGGTGGATCCAGCGGCGACGACCCTTCGCTCGCCGGATGATGAGTCCGTCACTTTCTCGGTGGCGGACGGCTGGAAATCCGTTCTTCTGGGGCCCGGCGTCAAGCCGGTGCTGGCAATCGGTCCATCCGGTGATCCCGGTGTGGCCTGGCTTCTCGAGAAGATCGGTGAAGGATTCGTGGCCTTTGCCGAGCCCGACGACGACTGGGAGGTCCAGATCCTCTTGGAAGGCTATTTCTACGGTCCAATCGGTCTGTCTTACGCCCCCGACGGCGCGCCCAACATCGTCATCCACGACCACCAGGCCGATCAGTTCGACCAAAACCTCGGCGACCTTTC
>JAZFTT010000166.1:0-11392 GCA_036446835.1 Acidimicrobiia bacterium | reverse complement strand
CTGCGGCAAGGAGCCGAGCTACGGCAAGTCCGTGAGCTTCTCCCATAAACGCAACAACCGCCGCTGGCTGCCCAACATCCAGAAGATCCGCGTCAAGCACGGTTCCAACACCCGCAAGGCCCGTGTCTGCACTTCGTGCATCCGGGCGGGCAAAGTAGTCAAGGCCTGAAACGATGGATCAGGGCGTCGTCAAGACTTACGACCCCGTGACCGGCGCCGGAATCGTGGTTCGCGACATCGACCGCGCAGAGGTATACCTTCGACCAGGCTCACTCGAAGGGTCTGTGTTCCGCACCCTCCGTCAGGGGCAGCGTGTCCTGTTCGATTCCGTCGAAGACGACGGTCGCACCTTCGTCTCGTCGGTTCGGCTGGGACAGGACGGTTACTGATCCACTAGTGTCGCTCGCTCAAGAGAGCGTTAGGAGGCTCAGTTGGTCCAGGCTTATGTCCTGATCCAGACGGAGGTCGGCAAGGCCGCCGTCGTGGCAGAAGAAGTACGCGAGATCATCGGCGTTGAGAGCGCCGACGACGTGACCGGTCCCTACGACGTCATCGTCAAGGCCAACAGCGAGGACGTCGACTCGCTTGGCAAACTCGTGGTAGCCAAAATCCAGGCAGTGGACGGCATTACGCGCACTCTCACCTGCCCGGTAGTGCACCTCTAGATCTCGGACGACGAACTCAACTAGCCCAGTTTGGAGGCGATCGTCCCGGCATTGCGTAATGCAGTGCCGTCGCTTCCAGCGACCGAGAACACTCTTGTTGGCGCGCTCTCTGCCTCGGCCACCATGTCCCCGAAGAGCTGACCCCGGGTGAGCGGTGGCTCGACCCAGAGGTACGCCGCCATCGACCCCGGGATCGTATTGACCTCATTCACTACCAGTTCTCCATCATTCTCGAGGTAATCGATTCGGGCGATTCCACGCAGATCAGCCACTTCGGTGACGCGTCGAGACAACTCGTGTATTGCCTTCTCGAGACTCTCATCGAGTGACGCCGGGAGTTGGCGGCCGCTGCCGTCCTCGCCACCCCAGGCCAGGTACTTCTGGTCGTAAGAGTAGATCCCGCCGCCCGATCGCGCCGGGGCCTCGATCGCCGACATCTGCCACTCGGGATAAGTGCGGACCGCCACCTGAAGATCCCGGCTACCGACGAGAAAGGGCTCGATGACCGCTCCTTGGTCGAGAAAACTCGACGATCGCTTCATGGCCAGCACCGTGGCCCAGTCATCAGCCACTTCTATGCCTATGGACGACCCGCCGAATCGAGGCTTGACGATGTACGGAGAGGGGAACTCGGGGGCAGGCTCCATGCCGGTGGAAACCATGGTCTTTGGAAGGGTTGGCAAACCCGCCGAAGCCATTGCCGCCCCGAACGCGAGCTTGTCCATGCCCAGGGCCGACGCCGCCTGGCCCGGTCCGGTATAACGAAGCCCTGCCAGGTCGAGCAGGCCTTGAAGTGTCCCGTCCTCGCCGGGGCCGCCATGACATGCGATGAATACCACACTGAGGTCGAGGGATCTCCTCTTGACGACGAAGCCCTGACCCGGGGAAACGACAAACGAGACATCCCGGGCCTTGGCAGGCACACCGTCGGCAAAGTCCCTTGCTTCGAGATCAGACCCGACCAGATACCACTCACCGGATTTCGACCAGTAGATGGCATGCACGTCCACGAGGGCGCGTGCCACCTGGAGCCCGGTCAGGACCGAGATGTCATGCTCGTCTGACGGCCCCCCGAACACAACTGCTGGCTTGCTCATCTGATGATTCTCACGGGTAGTGATCGGGGAGATCGTTCTCGTAGAGAACCGCATCGCCCGGTCCGAGGGTTCCCCGGATCCATGCAACCGCCTCCTCCCGGTCATCCACGACGGTAACGGACGCCCGGCCGTTGGCAGAACCCTGGACCAGAGTCCCTCGGTTGGTCTTGCCCACAATGATGAAATGGTCGACAACACCGGCGGCGGCCGAGGCGAACGCCTTGTTTTCCTTCTCCTGAACCGGCCCGAGCTCAACCATGCCCGGTGTCACCACGGCCAGCTTCCCTCCGCTCCCCACTTTCTGGAGCAACTCGAGAGCTCTTTTTGCGCCGGTCGGATTGGAATTGAATGTGTCATCGACGATCGAGAACCCTGATTCGGAAACAGTGACTGTTTGACGATGATCGGTAGTCGGCAATGTGGCCGAGCGCTCCACCAAGCTCTCAACGTCGACGCCCAGCGCCAGACATATGCCTATGGCCACGGCCAGATTCGCCGGGAACACATCGTCGATAGCCGATGCAATGACCCGTCCGTCTAGTCGAATAGAGCCATCTGCCACTACAACCCGCCCTTGATCACCTGTGGAGACCTCGATGATGCTCATCGACCCGGCTTTTTCTTTCGCAAGTTGAGCCAGGAGAGGGTGGTCGACACAGATCACACCAACCTCTGCCTCCTCGAGGATTTCGGCCTTGGCCGAAACGATGCGCTCCTCGGTTCGAAATCTCTCGAGATGAACGGGGCCAATGGCGACCATTGCCGCCACCCGCGGCGGAATCCACTCGCACAACTTTGCTATCTCACCAGGGCCATAAGTACCCATCTCCGCGACGAAGACTTCGGTACCAGGGGTGAGGCTCTCATTGATGGCCCGTGCCAGCCCCATTCGGTTGTTGTACGAGGCTGGGCTGACCACCGTTCGTTTAGTCCCGTCGAGTAGATGGGCCACATAGTTCTTGGTTGTCGTCTTGCCGTACGAGCCGGTGATTGCCACCACCTCGGCTCGGACCGCCTCGAGTTTGCGGCCGGCCTTGGCGACCCACTTCGAACCGAGCAGACCCTCCAATGGTTTGAGCGCCAAAAGAGCAAAGTCGACGATGAGGGGCAACGCGAATAGCCCGACAACAATCATGACCGGCGTTCCTGATCTCCCACCGAAGTAGTAGATACCGACGAGGATGATCCCCGAAACGAATGCCACTCGCTTCAATCGCCCCGTCCAGGCAAGCGGGCTCGTCTTGCCTTTGATGCCAAGACCGACCGGGCCGATCTGCGTTATCGCCACCAGGAACCCGAACCAGAGGTTCCAGAACGTCCCGATGATGCCGACCAACCCCAGGGCCGACAACCCGAGGTTGGAAGATCCGGTGGTCCACCAACGCCACGCAAACCGACTGACGGAGGGCGCGAGATAGTGCTCCCGTTGCGCAATCCGTAGCCAGCGAAGACCCGCGGGGATCGAGGCGACCCCGCATACAGCCGCGAGAACCCAGGTCATTCCATGACCGAATCTATTGTCTTGCGGAGTTCCTTCGGGGCTTCGATGGGGACGTGATGTCCCACGCCCTCGAGCACCCTCAGGTCGACGTCACCGTTGGCCTGCTCTATGACGCAGGCAGTCATCTCAGCCACCGAGACGGGTACCTCGTCATCCAACTCGCCCCAGAGCAGAACGATCCGGGACTGCATATCCCTCAATTGCGGTTCGTAACTCTCGTTCACCACCTTCACCAGAATGTCCCGCATGACGCCGGTCGCCGATCTGTAGTCATCGGAGCCACTTTGCCTGCGAAGACTCTCCATGCGCCGATCTGAAACGATGCCGATCCTGTTGAGTGATCTGACGATCCGGTAGGAGATCCTCGGCCGTCGACCAACCCCTGGTCGAACGATCGGCGCACCCGTGAGGATGACCGGGCCGATCTCGTCCGGCCATCGCGCTGCTAGACACACCGCGATTCTGCCGCCGAAGGAATGACCGATCAGGACGGGAGGCCTATCGAACTCCGACAGCATCTCAGAGAGAATGTCTGCATAACCCTCGGCGCCAATCACGTCGGCGGGAGGAGGCGACGCACCAAAGCCCGGAAGATCCGGGGCAAAAGCCGAAATACCCGTCAGGCTGTTCTTGAAATCGGCTCCGTGCCGACCCCACCCATGGAGGGCAAGAACATGCGGCGGTCCTTCGCCGAACACCTCGGCGAACACCGCGCCGTCAACGAATGACCGTAAAGCCAAAGATCAATCCTCTATCTGACAGGGAGAAACGCCGAGAATACAGGGAGAAGACGCCAAACCAATGACCACCGAAGACATCCAGCCGACAATCCACGAGGCGATGGCCCGGTTTCGGGCCTCACTGCTTCGTCGTGCGTCTGCTGTGGCTTGGGTGGTTCTCATCATCATCGGCGCTCAGGCTGTTCGCAGTGAGATCTTCGCGCTGCCGGCGTTCTACATACCGATGGCAGGTTTGGCTGTCCTGTTGGTTTCGTCGGCCGCAATACGATGGGAAGGCCTCATGGCGACCGGGGCGGCCCCATGGATCTCCGCCGGCTGGCTACTCGCTCTCATCGCCGGCATTACGGCACTCGCCACCATCCCCGAATTAGCTGCCACTGCACAGCCGATCCTGTTTGGCATAGCTGCGGTATCAGGTCTTCTCCTCACGTGGTGGACCCACGCAATAATCACCGTGACCATCGGAATCGCCATCTCCCACATCGCTTTCACCCTTGGACTGGCCGATGCCATCCCGGACGTGCTTGCTCCGGTCCTGACCGTCCTGGTTGTCGCTGCCTCGACGGCCCTGGTCGGTTTTGAGTTTGAGAAAGAAGCCCTCGTCTCGGCAGGAAAGGAGAGCAAGCTCGAGGTTCAGCGTCTTGATTTCGAGCGTCTCTACGCTGTCAGCGCCACACTGGCTCGCGCCGAATCCCTTTCGGAAATCGTCCCCCACCTGATCGGGACCATCTGCAAATACCTCGACGCCCAGGTTGGTGTTGTTCTTCTTCACGACGCCGAAATGGCGCGTCTCGAGGTGATGAGCCCAATCTGGGTCAACGGATACCCGCTCGAAACCGAGGAAATGGCGGTGGATATAAACTCAACGAGTGTCGTGGCTCAGACCTATCGCGCCGCCAAACCCATATTGGTCAGGCAAATAGACACCCAAACCGACTCCCATGTCTTACTCAAGGAGCTTGGCCTGAAACAGGCCCTGGTAGCGCCTCTCAAGGTGGAATCCATGAGAGTGGGCATCATCGTGGTGGGCGATCCCTACGCCAACGACTTCACGGAAGACCAATTGGAGCAGTTGGGATCGCTGGCGGCCCCGGCAGGGCTTGTCCTCAGCCAGATTGGGAGATACGAGGCGCAGGCGGAGATGACAAGACGTCTCGAAGAGGTTGCTCAAATGAAGTCTGACTTTGTCTCGACGGTGAGTCACGAGCTGCGCAGCCCCCTAACATCGATCATCGGCTCGCTGGACACAGTCAATCGCCCCGAGTTGGCGCCGCCGGAGCCCACCTCCCAGCAGCTACTCCTCAGTGCACGTCGCCAGGCCGGACGCTTGCAGAGACTCATCGAGGACCTGTTGGTCGTGTCGAGGATCGATCGAGGGGCGATCCCGATGCATATCGAGGCGATCCCGATACGCGAGATCTTCGACGAGGTCAATCGCGTGGTCTCCATCGAGCCGACGATCAGCGTCGACCCCGAAGAGCTGGAGGTGAGGGCAGACCGAGATCATCTCTCACGAGTTCTCATCAACCTGGTCGAGAACGCAGCCAAGTACGCTCCTGACAGTCCCGTCGAGTTGTTCGCATGGGAGCGGGCAGGCAGTGCTGTCATGGCGGTTGTAGACCACGGACCCGGCGTCTTGGAGAGCGATAGAGAGCGGGTGTTCGAGAGATTCATACAGGTGGACCAATCGGATACGAGATCCAGAGGCGGAACGGGACTCGGTCTGTCCATAGTAAGGAGCCTCACCGAGTCGATGAACGGTTCGGTGCGAATCGAGACGACCGAGGGTGGCGGGGCCACCTTCATCGTGGAGCTACCCCTCCCGATCACAATGCCGGCGCAGGCCTAACGGGGGACTCAGTCGCCGTCGCTCCCGGCGGCAACGGCGTGGAGTCCGCCATCGACATGGACGATCTCACCCGAGGTCATCGGTGCCCAGTCGCTGAGAAGCACAGCAACCATTCGGGCTACCGGCTCGGGATCGGTCGCATCCCAGACGAGTGGCGACCGCTTTTTCCAGAGCGCATCGAACTGTTCGAAGCCGGGGATCGATTTCGCCGCCACCGTGCTCAGCGGTCCAGCGGATACCGCGTTCGCCCGAATATTGAATGGCCCGAGGTCACGGGCGAGATAGCGCGTCACGCTTTGCAGCGCCGATTTCGCCACCCCCATCCAGTCATAAGCGGGCCAGGCCCGGGTGTTGTCGAAGTCCAGCGCGACGAGCGACCCTCCACCGGCCTCCTTCATCAGCGGTAGCAGCGCTACGGCAAGGGTCTTGTATGAGAAAGCCGAAGTGATGAAGGCTGTTCGCGCCGACTCCGCAGGCGTATTGAGGAAGTTCCCCCCAAGGGCGTCGGCCGGGGCGAACGCGATGGCATGAAGCGCGCCATCGATCTTGCCCCAACGATCGGTCAGGTCGGCGGTAAGGGCATCAACGTGTACCGGATCGTTGATGTCCAACTCCAAGACATCACACGGTTCCTGGAGTCGATTGACGGATCGCTCGGTGAGACGCATGCCCCGGCCAAAACCGGTGGCGACTATCTCGGCGCCCTCTTCCTGAACGATGCGGGCGACGTGCCACGCGATGGAGTCGGTTGTGAGCACACCGGTGATGAGCAATTTCTTGCCTTCGAGCAACATCAGAAATTGCCTCCAAACGTCATTATCCCTCGGATTCCAAGACCCATCGTGAACAGTAGGAGAAGGCCGTAGTACAGCGCGGGACGTTTCCGGAATTGCGCCCTATAGATGTAGACGAACGTGAAAGTCACCGCTATGACGATCCCGTAGAAAACGTGCTGATTGCCCGGGTCGACGCCCCGGGACATGACATATACGCCAATCACGATCTGGGCGAGCAATCCTGCGATGGCGACGCCAACCGCCCAATAAAACGTCCTGGGGATCCTCTCTCGTCTCGCCATGAGAACACCCCAGAGCCCGATCACGCCGCTGAACCCTGCGGCGATGAAACCCCAGGTCATGTGGATCGAACTCATGAAACGAGCTTAGGGGCCTACCTCGATGGTTCCCGCCCCATGAGTACAATGGGTTGAGGAGGAACCCATGTTCGAGGCCATTCAGTTCATCGAACGACCGGGCAGGCCAGAACCTATGGAAAGCCATCTGGGAGAGTTTGAGGACGAGATGGCCGCAGTCGAGGCGGCGCGCGGCGCCCGCAGAGAGTTCATGACCGGCAGCGAGGCAGAATATGCCTGGTGGGTAGTGCGGAAGCAAGGCGCCCAGCTCGCCAACTTCATCGCCGATTCCAAGAGCGACAAGGAGTTCGTGCTCGACCTGACTTCAGGCGAGTTGGTCGAGATCACCTAGGCCCTCCTAGGGCGATTGGCCGCTGGTGGTGTAGGTGTGTCCTAGTCGGCTGAGCCAGGTGTGGCCGCCGTCTGGTGTGGGGGTTGGTTTCCAGGGAGCTTGGTGTTTTACCCGGTGGTGGTGGCGGCAGCGGGGGAAGAGGTTGCAGGGGGTGGTGGGCCCCCCGTCGATTACGGCTACTCGGTGGTCGAGGTCGCACTCGACTGACGGCATACGACATCCGGGAAAGACACATGTCGGATGTTGGGTTTGGACGTGGCGCTCCAGAGCGGCGGTGGGTCTTCGGCAGGTGATCCGGGTGTGGAGTACCTGTCCGCTGTCGGAATTGGTGACCGCGTAACGCCATTGCGATGTTTGTTGTTTGGCGGCGACTTGTCTGGCGATGTCAGCTATTACCGGTCCGTATCCGGGGATCTCTGCTGGTTTCTCGTCAAGATCGGCAAGGGTGGTCAAGTCGACGCGAATATCAACTATCCCCCGATCCGTCCCTCCCGAATGGTGGTCGTTGAGGTCGGCGGTCCCGTCGGTGGTCGCTTCGATAAGAATCCGACGTTCCGACAAAGCGTGGTTCAGCTTTGATGATGCGTTCGACGACTTCCCGGGCGGTGTCCTCGGACAGATGAGAGGTCCCATGAACGATCGTCCGAGCCCGACGGACATCGATACCACCCTTGGACAATGCTTCCCAAACCAGGGGTAGACGTTCAAGGACTTCGAGAGCAAATCCCAATTCTGTGTCGGCGGTACGACGGGTAGATTGACTCGATGGCGCCGCCGATTGGCTCGACGCTTACGCGGATGTGACGTCAATCGGTGTTATCGAACACTCCGTCGGGGCCGGTGCCGCCATCCTCAGCGCTTCCCGAAATCATCGGTTCGCCGCAGTGGTGTCGGTCTCGTCCTTCTCTCATCCCGGGGAGATGATGAGGGAGCAGATGAGTCGACTGCCGGCTCCAATTCTCCGCCTTCTCCTTGGCTATATCCAGCAGCTCAGCGGATACCGTTTCGACGACTTCGCCCCCCGTCAGACAATCCTCTCGGTGAAGGCCCCATCATGCTGGTGCACGCTGATTCCGATGAGGTGGTTCCGATCCGAAGCCTCGAGGAACTCGCGACGGCGAGACCGGACGCCAATGTGATCACTGTCGAGGGGGGCGGGCATAGTGATCTGGGCCCGTTCGACCCTACCTGCCCCAGATCACCGACTTCCTCAACCGCCACCTGGCAATGGCCGTCCCTATGCCTCCATCAGCAGGTCGGAGTACTGGTCCCTGACCACCTTTTTATCGAATTTGCCGGTGCCCGTCTTCGGTATCTCGTCGATGAACACGATCTTGTCGGGCAACCACCAGTCGGCGACCCGTCCTTTGAGATGATCCAGCAACTCCTGTTCTGTCACCTCGGACTCCTCCGCACGAACCACGAACGCCGCCGGACGTTCCTGCCACTTGACGTGCTTCAAGCCGACCACGGTGGCCTCGGCGACCTGTGGATGAGCCATCAACTCGTTCTCCAGATCCAATGAGGAGATCCACTCCCCTCCCGACTTGATGACATCCTTGGCCCGGTCGGTAATGCGGATATAACCCTCGGGGGTGATCTTGCAGACGTCTCCCGTCCTGAGCCATCCGTCTACGAAGGACTCCGCGGTGCGATCGTCCTTGTAATACTCGGCAGCGATCCAGGGTCCCCGAATCAGAAGCTCTCCGAACGCCTCGCCGTCGTGAGGGAGTTCCTCCCCCTCCTCATCGACGATCTTCACCTGGAGACCGGTGACGGGAATACCTGCCGTTTCCAATCGGTCAAGTTGATCCTCCAGATCCCAATCCTCCATGTGGGGCTTGAGTACCGCCGTCGAGGCGATCGGGTTGGTCTCGGTCATGCCCCAGCCCTGGATTACGCGAATCCCACGCTCCGTCCAGTACCACTTGATCATCGATCTCGGCACGGCCGACCCACCGCAGAGAAAACCTCGGATCGAAGATGTGTCGGTCTCTGGATGCTCTGCGAGGTATTGCTGAATCCCCAGCCAAACGGTTGGCACCCCGGCGCTGAAGGTCACCTTCTCCTCGGCAAAGAGCTTGACGATGCCTTCCGGCGACAGATCCGGCCCCGGATATGTCAGTTTGGCTCCCTGGGTAACGGCCTCGAATGGGTACCCCCATGCCGCCGCATGAAACATCGGAACCACTGGCAGCACATTGTCGGTCGGCCCGATGGCGAAGTTGGCCAAGTTTGAGATGGTGTGGACATAAGTGGACCGTTGTGTATAAGCAACGCCTTTGGGATTCCCTGTGGTGCCCGAGCTGTAACACAGCATCATCGGAGAGCGCTCATCGAGAAGCGGCCACTGACCGTGTTCGGGCTGGTCACCGATCAAGTCTTCGTAGGCAATCGAACCGGGCAGAGCATCACTTGCCCGGTCGCCCAGAATCACCCAGTTCTCGACGGTCTCCAGCTTGTCGGCAAAGGGAGCAATGAGAGGAACCAGGTCGGGATCGACGAAAATAACTTTGTCCTCGGCATGGTTGACGATGTAGACGATCTGGTCGGCAAACAACCGCAGATTGATCGTGTGACAGACGCGCCCTGTGTTCGCTGTCGCCCAATAGAGCTCATGGTGTCGCTGGTTGTTCCAGGCGAAGGTGCCGACGGCATCCCCGATCCCCAGACCCAAGACGTCCATCGCTGAGGCCAGCTTGCGCACCCGAACATCGGTGGACCCGTACGTCGATCGAGAGATGGATCGGTCCGACTCGACCGAGACGATCTCCTGATCAGGATGGATCCATACCGCATGGTCGTAGAGAGTGGACATCAGGAGCGGGAAGTCGTCCTGCATGTGTGGCATCATCTGCCTCCAAGGAGCTTGGTCTTCTCGGTCTCGAACTCTTGGTCTGTCAGTTTCCCCTCGTCGCGGAGGCTGGAGAGCTTTTCGAGTTGGGACGCAGTCGACTCGGAGGCCGGGGGTGCGGCGCCACCTTCCATCTGAAGCTTTCGCTTCTCACGCACGCGGTAAATGAGCGGCTGGACTTCTTCCGGCGATGGAATGTCGCGGTATCGGGTCTGACCATGGGTCCCAGCCGACTCGATCAACAGGTCGCCGGTCTTGAAGATGCGCTCGAAGATCGTCTGGCTGAACGCGACGTCGTTGATCACCTCGAGGGGATTCTCCTTCCCGCGCTTGGCTATCCGACCGTCTCGATAGATCACCCGTTCATTTGTGATGACGTGGTGGGTGGTCAGCCAGCGGGTAACACCTCTGGCGATCAGGGCGACCACACCCACAATCAACAGCCATACGACCCAAGCGGGTGTGCTCAGGCTGATGAGGATCCCGGCAAGTATCACACCAAGAAGAACCAGGAAACCTTCTCTGAGGAGGCGAGACCAATGGGGGCGGAATTGTGTTTCTATCTTCTCGCCGTAGCTGAGCAGACGCTCGGGGTAGCCCATGACCGCGGAGCCTAACGGTGAGACTCGGGACCGTGCCTGTCCAGACGCGAGAAACCCCGAGGGAGCCTTGGCCGGAGCCTCAACCCTCTCGGGGTTCTCTATCCCGTTCGTTGTCCGGCCGGGGACCGAACTTCAATCGGGCTTCGCCGTTGACCGAAGCCAGCGGCTGTGCGGTCCGAGGACCGCTCTCCCCGTTTCCGAGGAGTTGCAGACCTTGCGGCCTGCTAGCCGTCAGTCCGCTCGACGATCCCGAAGGATCCCCACTCGTTCTGCCGACCGCCCGTCGCCTCCGGTTTCCCTTCGGCTTCGGGTTGAACCTTCCTTCCGGTTTCCCGTCTCTCCGGTTCGACCTTCAGGCCGGTTTCCCGACCTTCCAGCCTGACCAACCCGACGGTCTCCCGCCGTTTTGGCCCGTCGGAGGGTTTCCCCTTCGACGTGACCGGAAAAGTAGACCATCCTGATACCTTCCACAAGCCAGAAACCTGATTGTTTTTCGCGAACTGGGTTCTCTTTTCGCGATCCGGCCGTTTCGCCAATGAGAATGCGAGAAACCCCGAGGAAGTCCCGGCCGAAGCCTCAACCCTCTCGGGGCTCTCACTG
>JAZFTT010000165.1:0-8726 GCA_036446835.1 Acidimicrobiia bacterium | reverse complement strand
TCACCGCAGGTGTGCACTCGTCTGTCCTGAAATGGCTCTCGTCGGAATCGGGTGGTGCTCATGGGATGGCGTTCAGCCGGTCTCGGGTCTCGAATCGAAAAGGTTGAGCTGGTCGGTGCCCTGATGCTGTCGGCTTCGAACTCGACCTTTCGTCGCCGGGCGGTCGGAGGACTTAGCTTTGGGAAACTCGGCTGTCTGCTGTTTCGGCGCATCGGCTGGCGTTGAGACTTCCCTTGTCTCTCCTAACCAGTCAGCACCGTCGTCGTCGGTCAACTCGGCGCCGATCAGCTCCTCAAGCGCCCGCCGTGGCACCCGCAGCACATGACCCAGGTCGATCACCGGCAGACCAGAACGGCCACCGGTCTCCCGCCACTCCCTGGTCATGGCGTAGGCCTTGGTGCGTCCGATCCGCAGCAGCACGCCCGCCTCCTCCACCGTCAGCAGCGTCGGAAGCCGCTCACTTACTGTCACAAGTTCCAACCCTTGTCGTCAACACTCCTACACAGTATCATATCAGAGGGTGAACGCACTATCATCACAAGTTAGAGACCGTGTAGGCTGGCGGTTGATGCCTCGACAACCCAGCACACCACCTCCTCCGGAGATCGACCTCAACCAGGTGGTCGCCTACAACATCCGAGAAGCCCGTCAGCTACGAGGGTGGACCCAAGAAGAACTCGCGGACCGACTCGAGCCCTACCTAGGTCAACGGCTCACCCAAGCCGGTGTCTCCTCGATAGAACGGGCCTGGGACGGTGACCGTCGCCGCGAGTTCGACGCCCACGAGCTGTTGATCTTCGCCATGGTCTTCGACCTGCCCATGCTTTGGTTTCTCCTCCCCCCACCCGGCGACCACCGGGTCATGCGGGCCACCACCCGCCCCGTCGACGAGCTGTACGTCTGGCTGCTCGGACAACCCCAGCAACTCGAACCGGTCTACGAGCGGCTCCGACAGCTCGGCGTCGCCGACCCCACCACAGCCGAAGAGACCGTGGAGAAGATCACCGGCGTCTCCAGCACCGCCCGCCAATGGAGCTACCGGGAACGCCGCAAAGAACTCCTCCTCGCCCTGCTCGATGAGCACGCCGACAACTTCGACAAGAACATCGAAGAACTCGGCCAGATGATCGACCACCTCCGCCAGATCGGCATCCGAGGGTTCATCGCCGAACACACCAACGACGAAGACTTCACCTTCAAAGAAGGACACCCCCCGACCCTGGAGTCATCACCCCCCGACGTGGACGAGACGGCATCATCCGACACGGGGGACGAGACGACACCGGGCGACACGACCTAGTAGGGGAAGGAGACAAGATGAGCAGGGCGGGATCGATCCGGAAGGAGAAAAGCGGGTCGTGGTCGTTTGTGGTGGACACGGCTCCCCTCGGGGCGCCTCGTCGTCAGATGCGACGAAGAGGTTTCCGGACTCGGCGAGAGGCGCAGCAAGCTCTCGACCGGCTGAAAGCCAGCCTAGATCGGGGCGAATTCGTAGAGCGAAGCCCCCAAAACGTCCGCGAGTACATGGAGCGGTGGCTGCCCGCCATACGGGGCACCGTCGAGCCCAGCACGTGGGAGAGTTACGAGCGGAACGTCCGAAACCATCTGCTGCCTGCACTCGGTGATATCCGGCTTCAAGCCCTCACACCCGACCACCTATCGGACCTGTACGCCACGCTTGCCGAGTCGGGCCGCCGAGACGGACGAGGTGGCCTGAGTCCCCGAACCGTTCAGTACTGCCATATGATCCTGCACCGTGCCCTTGTTGATGCTGTGCGCCGGGGTGCCGTCGTGCGCAACGTGGCGGACTACGCCCTGGTGCCTGCTCCGCGGCGAACACGACGCACCGCCGAGATGGCCACTTGGACCGCCAGCGAGGCTGCGACGTTCCTGGATTCCACCCGCCACGACCGTCTCTACGTCGTGTGGCATGTTGCGCTCATGACCGGGATGCGGCGCGGCGAGGTTCTCGGCCTGCGATGGCGAGACTGTGACCTCGAAGCCGGGCGGCTCCGACTGGTGCGGCAACTGAGGGTCGTCCGCCATGTTCCGGAGTTCTCCGACCTCAAGACCGACCGGAGCCGTCGCCAGGTGGGCCTCGATCCGAAAACTAGCACACTGCTCCGCCAGCATCGAAGGGCCCAGCTCGAAGAACGCCTGATGGTGGGTGACGGGTATCGCGACGGCGACCTGCTTTTCGCCAAGCCGGACGGCCTCCACTACCACCCAGAAGCCGTTTCCAAGGTGTTCGACCGCCGTGTCGCCCGGTCCGCAGTACCGCGCATCAGGTTCCACGACATGCGCCACACCTGGGCCACCCTGGCCCTGCAAGCAGGCGTCCACCCAAAGATTGTGTCTGATCGGCTTGGCCATGCGTCCGTCGCCTTCACCCTCGACGTATACAGCCACGCCGTACAGGGTCTCGACGACGACGCCGCTGCTCGCGTGGCCGACCTGGTACATCGAGGAACGGGTGTTCGACCCGGCTCGTGACCATTCTGTGACCAAGAGCCAATCTCTAAAGCCTGTCTAGGCCTGCTACCTGGTATTTAGTTGTGCCCGGGGTGGGTTTCGAACCCACACGAGCCGCATTCGGCTCAAGGGGGTTTAAGCCCCTCGCGTCTACCGTTCCGCCACCCGGGCGATGCCATGACGGTTTGTATCAGGGTAAAGCCAGTAGATGGCCGGCCGCACCATCGAGCGTGTCCCGCTCCGAGATCCGGATCTCTGTTACGTCTAGTACCTTCATCACTCCGCATGCCAGAACACCACCGGCAAGGATCACCGGAGCTCGTTTCGGATCGAGGCTGGGTATAGCCGCCGTCTCGACCAATGACATCGAAGAGAGCATCGACGTCACATCACTCAGGAGATGCCGACGGAGGTAATAGCCGTGAACCCGCTCCCGGTCATAAGCAGGCAACTCCTGAGCGATCGCGGCGAGACTCGTCCATGTGCCGGCCACGCCGACGAGAGTGCCGATGTCTCCCACGCCCACCGAACTGAAACACTCCTCGACAAGACCCCTGGCGTCATCCAAGTCGTCGGATGACGCAGGTCTGTTGGGCAGTGCCCTCTCCGTGAGCCGAATGGATCCGATGTCGAGAGAAGTCTCGTCGGTGGGGGTCACGAACTCGGAGCTTCCCCCACCGATGTCCGAAACGACCACCGGAGGAGCTAATTGCTGATTCGCGGTGGCGCCCTGATAGGCGAACCTTGCTTCTTCGTGACCGCTGATCAGCGTGGGCCTTGTGCCAAGAGCCTCTTCGGCGCGGTCGAAGAACGCCTCCCTATTGCTGGCATCGCGGGAGGCCGATGTGGCGATCACCATTGTTCTCTCGAGGTCCGCATCCGCCATCAGCTCTCCAAAACGGCGAAACGCGGTCATTGTCCGCTCGATTGCCTCCTCGGAGAGACTGCCCGAATTGTCGACGCCCTGTCCAAGTCCGGTAACTTCCACCCACCTCCCGAGATCGGTGAGACCGTCGGTGATGAGAAGACGCATCGAGTTGGTGCCGATATCGACGACACCGACTCTCATGGACGAGGGGTCCAGGTCGGGTTGGGGTCACCGTCCACAACACATTCCTCGGTGCAATCCAGAGGCTCAATCCACTCCCGAACCAGCTTGCCGACAGGGTTGTCGCCACCCGCCCGGGTGTGGGCGTAGTGGGCGTGTAGGCATTTGACACCCGACGATGACCCTCCAACTCCCCCCGAGGGGGTCGGGTTGGCACCGGCGGGAACCCGGACATCGCGCTCCGTCTCATACGAGCGGTGGGCAGTCTCCAGATCCTCTGCAAACTGCGGATCGGACTCGGACTTGGCATCCATCCGCTTCACACCGCCGGAACTCTCCAGACGGGCGATGCGGGCCACAGCGAGAGGGCAGGTCAGCCAGTAGAGCGTCGGGAAAGGCGTCCCGTCATCGAGCAAAGGCGGAACCCGTACCACGACGGGCAGTCCGAGATGGCATCGTGATACGACCTCGGAGTCGGCACGCTGGGGACGTCCCAACTGTGTTTCGATGACCTTTCGGTCATCAGCGTCGGTCATGTCTACGGATTTTCGTCGCCGCCGCTGACGAAGTCCCAGAGAACATCGACCCATGTCCGTTTCTCGGGGATCACGAGGTTGTCTGTCTGCGGCTGGGGTCGTGTCTCCTCCCCGGGCGGGTCGAGGACGATGTAAGCGGTCTCACCGGGTCGGACATAGCCAAGTTTCTCCCGCGCCAGCTTCTCGACCTCCTCATCGGTCTGAAGGGCGGCAATGTCTGTGGCGAGCACGTCGTTGTCCTCTTCGAGCGCGGCAAGCTGGGCCCGAGCAGAATTCACCTGGCGCTGTGAGTCGAGGATCTGTCGATAGGGGACCACCTGGGTCAAGAAGGCCGCTCCCATCACGAGGAACAGGAGTGTTGCCAGGACCGCACCAGGGCGACGAAACACGGTCATCGACCTCTCCTGAAAGTGTCCCAGCCGGCGAAGCGCGCCTCGCTGCCCATCATCTCCTCGATCCTCAGCAGTTGGTTGTACTTGGCGGTTCGCTCACCTCGAGCCGGGGCACCCGTCTTGATCTGGCCCGCATTGGTGGCCACCGCCAGATGCGAGATGAAAGTGTCTTCGGTTTCGCCGCTGCGATGGCTGACCATCCGCCCGAAGCCAGCTCGCTCGGCCAGTTGCATCGTGTGGAGGGTCTCCGAGACCGACCCGATCTGATTGACCTTGATCAGGATGGCGTTGGCGGCACCTTCGGCGATACCACGACGGAGAAGATCCTCGTCGGTGACAAAGAGGTCATCACCCATGATCTGGACCCGCCCGCCCAGACGCTCGTTCAGGGCCTTCCATCCATCCCAATCGTCTTCGGACATCCCGTCTTCGATCGAGACGAGGGGATACTTGTCGACCAGACCAGCCAGATAGTCCACCATCTCGCCCGAACTGAGCTCACGGCCCTCGAGGCCGTAACGACCCTCCCGGTAGATCTCGGTCGCCGCAACATCGAGCGCAAGGGCAATCTCTTCGCCAACCTTGTATCCGGCGCCATCGATCGCCTCCACGAGCAGGTCGAGGACAGCCTCGCTGGTCGCCAACTCGGGTGCGAAGCCACCCTCGTCACCCACGTTGGTGGTGAGGCCAAGACCGGCAAGCACGCGTTTGAGGGCGTGATATACCTCGACACCGGCCCGAAGCGCCTCGGAAAACGAGGGAAGACCGGCAGGAACCAGCATGAACTCCTGGATGTCGACCGAATTGGCAGCATGGGCGCCCCCATTCAGAACATTGAGACACGGCACCGGGAGCAATCGCGCCGAGGGTCCGCCCAGATAGCGGAAGAGGGGAAGACCCACACTCGCCGCAGCGGCACGAGCGACGCCGAGCGAAACAGCAAGAATGGCGTTGGCGCCGAGGTTGGCCTTGTTGGGGGTGGCATCGAGATCTGCCATCACCAGATCGATCTCCTCCTGACGTGTGGCATCCATGCCGATCAACGCGGGGGCGATCGTGTCGTTTACGTGACCAACGGCCCGGGTGACCGCCTTGCCCATCCACCGGTCGCCGCCGTCGCGCAGCTCGACGGCTTCAAGTGTGCCGGTCGAAGCCCCGGACGGGACGAGAGCGCGACCAAAACCATCTGACGTGAAGACCTCGGCTTCGACCGTGGGGTTTCCCCGGGAGTCGAGCACCTGGCGGGCGTGGATTCGCTCAATGGTGGTGTTTTTCATAGACGCTGGCAGACCGTTCGCGGCGTCAAGCTACCACCGCTCCCGTACTGTTCCTCGCCTATGGGCGCCAGCGCTCAGGTCTCCGCACGACGGAAGCGCTCCTCAAAGCGATCGGTCGCCCCGCGAAGGGCCACCTCCGCGTCCAGATCGAGCTGGCGGGCCAGATTGACCACCGAGAACAGCACGTCTCCAAGCTCTGCCTCAGCATCACCGTCGCCCGACATAGCAGAAGACAACGCCCCTAGCCCCTGGTTGATCTTTGGCACCATCTGAGTCGCGCTGCCCCAATCGAACCCGGCCTTGGCTGCCCTGTTCTGGATCTTGGCTGCCCGATGCAAACCCGGCATTCCCGCCGGAACCCCGTCGAGTGCGGACTCTTCACCGGTTTCTCCCCGCTCCTCTTTCTTGATTCGGTCCCAGTTGGCCTTCACCTCGGCGGCAGATGCCACCTGAACGTCGCCAAACACATGAGGATGGCGCCGCACCAGCTTCTGACGCATCACCTCGGCCACGTCATCGATGTCGAACACGCCCTTCTCCCGGGCGATGACGGAGTGAAAGAGCACTTGAAGAAGCACATCCCCCAGCTCGTCCTCCACCTCTGCATAGGCCACCAGGTCAGATGTGTCTTCGTCAAGACGCCGGATCGCGTCGATCAGCTCGTAGGACTCCTCCACCAGGTTCTTGATCAAACTCCGATGGGTTTGATCCTTGTCCCAAGGGCACTCGGTGCGAAGCCTGCGCATGGTGCGGACCGCACCCAGCAGACCGCCCGGTTCGGCGTCGATGAAGATCGAGGTCCGAAAACCGGCAAGGGACGAGTCGACGTCTTCAGGCAAGAATTCGGTAACCACCGCATCCGTTGCGCCCAGGTCAACCAGCACTTTCACTTTCGTCCCCTCGACGGTCACACGGTCCACCGAGGCGCAAACATCCGCGAGAATCTCGGGTCGATCGAGTTGGCCGATGATCGTCGGTTTGTCCAAGACCAGAGGGTCAGCCAAATGGTGGCCGTTGAGGATCTGAAGACCCCGATCCAGTGGATCGCAATCGACCTCTGCAAGGATGGCGTCGACAAAGGACTCACCCGGGATCACTTCGATATCGAGGTTTGTCGCAAGCAGTTTGCGCACTGCGAACTCGCCCACCATCGGGCTTCCCGGCACCGCATATACGACGTGCCCCGATTTCGAGGCTTCGACCACCCTGCCGACAATCGCCTCATAGACGTCTTCGAAGGTGTCGCCCGACTCGTAGAGATCGTCGCAGAAGACAACATCTCTCAGATCACCGAGCTGGCGCGCCGAAGGATGATGCTCGGTACGGGCAACCACCGTCCTGCCAGGATCGAGGAGAAGAGACCTCGCCGGCGCCGGGACCCGGTCGAGTTCGCCAGGGCCGAGACCGACGATCGTGATCATTCGGCGGGGGCGATCACTCCGGGTTCCGGTGTCGTCTGCCAGATCCCGAACTCCTCTTCAACGGCGACATCCGCTGTTGTCATCTGCTCGAGGAACCAGATCTCCAGCTCGGCAGCCACTGCGATCGCCTGCAAGGTCTCGACGATTTCGTCCTCCGTTGGAAGATCGCCAGCAGCAGGGTCAACCCGGTCGGTCACGAGCATCACATGAAATCCGAACTGAGTCTCGACAAGGCTCTGGTGAACCTCGCCAATGGGTGCCACCAGGGCTGCGTCTCGGAACTCCGCAACATACTGGCCGGCGGACCCGCAGGGCAGAATCCCGTCGTTGTCCGCACTTCCCGGATCCTGGGACATCTCGGAGGCAACGGCGGCAAACTCCTCGCCGCCCGTGACCCGATCCATGGCATCCTGGGCCTCGGGTTCGGTGTCCACCAGGATATGGGACACACACACCTGAGTCAGGGAGGCGACGGCCGTTGTCATTTCGACATCGATTGCTTCCTGGGAAAGAGGTGGTAGCTCGGAGCCCAACGCTTCCCGAACAGCCACATCGAGGAGACCCTGACGGGAGATGTTGAGAAGAAACTCCTCGGTAACCCCCGCATTTACCAGAAACTCCTCACGAGTTTCGTCGGCGTTGGCGGTCTCGTAGATGCGATCAGCCTCGGCGATCACCTCTTCATCGGTGAACTCGATGCCAAACTGCTCGGCGGCCGCAGTATTGATTATCTCCCACTGGATCTCGAAGCCGAGAAATTGGGCAAACTGATCCTTGGGAATGATGGACCCCTCCACATCGATCAAGCTTTCGACATCGGTATCAGTGATTTCGGTCCCGTCGACTGTTGCTGTCACGGTTGAGGAACCACTGCCACAGGCGGCGGCCACGAGCGCGACCAGAAGGAGAATTGGGACGAGTTTTTTCAAGAAAGATCCTTTACAGGAGGAAGTGTGGCAGATGCTAGGTATTGGACGCTCTTAGGGGAACACGGGGTTCCCGATCCGTGGAACTACGCCCACTCTTCCTCACAATGTATATCGGCACCTCTCCGTCAGTTGGACTGGGCTACTCCCTCGGACATCTCCAGCAGCGTTGCTGCGAGATCCCGGACCGACTCGTCCTTGGAGCTCTCGCCGTTCCCGTCTCCAAACTCGAGGAGTCCGGCTGCCGCCAGGCCGAGCACCCCGGGGTTTATCGAGTCCGCCATGCCTGAGGGAACCACCATCATCCCGCCGCTCTCCTTGATGGACTCGTAGGTGATATTCATGGCGCGTAGCCGCATCGCGTCGGGATCGTCCTTGTAGATCCGCGCCGCCTTGCTCAAACGCTCGGCAATCTGTGGCTCGCTTTCGGCGAGGATGATCCTTGATTCTCGTTCACGGTCGGCTTGCGCTTTTCGGCTCATGGCGTCTTCAAGCGTCTTGGGAATCATTACTTCGCGAATCTCGACGGACTGCACCGTGATGCCCCAGTTGCTCGTCTTCCGGTCGATTATGTCCCGCAGCTCCTTGTCGAGCGCTTCCCGATCGGAGATCATTCGCAGAAGTTCCGTTCGTCCGATCAGGTCGCGCAATGTC
>JAZFTT010000164.1:0-8280 GCA_036446835.1 Acidimicrobiia bacterium | reverse complement strand
CGGTATTTGGCCCTTAAAGTCAACGACACATAACGACACTTATGGGTGGTTGGGACAGACTGACCCTGATCGGACTATCCGCCTTCTGGGTTGATTAGGAGACATGTAGCAGTTGCTCGGGCCAGAACCCGTTCCGACTCATCGATAACCTCGGCTTCGGAAACTGCAACGGTTCTCCCCATCGACACAACCTTGCCGGCGCAGCGAATGGGACCAGTATCGGTTGTGATTGGTCTTAGGTAATTGACTGCGAGGTTGAGAGTGGCGTACCCAGCTCCTGCCGGTAGTCGCGTCTGGATGGCACAGCCCGTTGCAGTGTCCAACAGCGTCGCCGCCAATCCACCGTGAACTATCCCATAGGGGTTGTAGTGAAACTCCTGTGGAGTGCAGACGATCTCGACGTGTCCGTCGCCGAAGCCTTCTATATCGAATCCGAGAGTTGCAGCTATCGGCGGTGTCACCTCACCGTTCGACCACGCATCCATGAACTCCTGACCTGACATCGGTCGCAGCGACTGTGCCAGTTCAACTGGTTCACTCCACTCATGGGTTCGTGATCGGGCTTCGTCCACCTTTGCTCCCTTTCAGCCGCGGTGGCCAACAACCTACGCGTTCCACAATCTCAACATCGGTGTGAACGAGTCGCCCATAACGGCACTTATGGGCGCGTAATTCGGCCGCACACGATGGTGTGGGGTGTGCTTCAGGCGAGCGGCATCACCCTCTTCAGGTTCTTCCAGGAACACGGCGCTCTGACCCGTCGCCCATCTGGGTAGCCTTCGGGCGATGGACAGCGAACGGCGGATGCCCAGTGTTAAGGATATCTGGAGACTGGCTTTGGCGATCATCGGGGTTGTCGCAATCATCCAGGAGCTTCGCAAGCCGCCGGATGAGAGAACGTGGCACGGGAAAGTCGCCGACTTCGTGCCCTATGACTTCCGTATGCCGACAATTGGACGAGTGCGGAGCACCTACTGGAACCCGGAGGGACCGATCCTTCCGGGCAAGGTCTTCGGCGTCGGCTGGGCGGTCAACTTTGGGGTGGTGACCAGGATGCTTGGCAAGTGGCGCGCTCGGGAGGATTCGAACGCCCAACCTTCTGATCCGTAGCCAGACAATGTGTCACCAAGTATTGAGGGGCTGATTAGCGACGCCCTTGCAGTCGCCGCACATAACGGCACATATGCGCTTGTCCCGTGACAGATAGATGCTGGCTACGGGCGGTGCAACGCTTGCTGTTGGGACGAGCCGAGTAGTCGCTCCTTGCGGTAGAAGGGTAATGTGACACCCGTGGAGGATCTGAGGTAGCCCCATCTATCTTAGGTAAGGAGACGGTTTCATGGAATCATCAGACGACCGAGGGCAAGGGTGGCGTGGGAAGCTCCTCGAGGAGATACGCAAACTCGGGGATCGTCCTGATTCGCAACGTGTAGTCGAGGAGATACACAAACTCGGGGATCGTCCTGATTCGCAACGTGTGATCGAGGAGATACGCAAACTCGACGATTTGTCGCCGGACGAATAGCCGGATGTCGTAGTACGTGGGAGGGGCATCTCGGTCCGACTCGCCCGCCAGGGGCTGCCTGCGTACCCAGATCCGACCCTGGTTGTCACACCGCGCACATAGCCGGTTATGTGCAGGTCATCTCTTGGGAGGTGATTTGTTGAACCCTTCTAGTCCGGCTCTAGGGGCCGTCTAGTCGCTGATTTCTGCAAGTTGGCTTGGGGCCACTCTGGAGGGAGTCGAGTGTCGCATGCGTGACTCTTCAGCTGGTGGTTTGCCGGTACGCGATTTAGCCTTCCTGTATGCGGCGATGGGTGCAGATTCTTGGGTGGACGCTTGTTTGGAGTGGCCTATTCGGGATTGGCCTTATTGGGTGGCAGGTCTTCGGAACCGATGTCGTCAACGGGCGGGTGCAGGCAGCGGCCGAAATTCGGCTAGATCAAAGCTTCCTGCAGGTGAGACAGGATCTTCCCGAAGTCGAGGAAGTGCCGGTTCTCGAGGTCGGGGAGGTTTCTGTTCCAGAAGGTTCGCCGGAGAGCGCCCCCGATGTAGTCGAGTACTACGCCGAGGATCAGCCGGCGGAGGACACCGAGTTTGCCTATATGTCCATCCCGAGCCTCGACCTGGAGACGGTTGTTTTCGAAGGGGTGACCGTCGAAACCCTGAAAAAGGGGCCTGGGCACATGCCGTGGACGCCTCTACCGGGGCAGGCCGGGAACGCTGTGATCTCGGGTCATCGGACGACCTACGGGAGGCCATTTTTTGACTTTGATCAACTGAAACCCGGGGACCGAATCGAGATAGAAACGACGATCGGCACTCATGTGTACGTTGTGAGAAACAGTTTCGTGGTCAAACCCACCGATGTCTGGGTTACCGAGGACAGGGAGGGCAGTTGGCTGACAATGACGACCTGCAACCCGAAGTTCTCGGCTCGGGAGCGTCTGATCATCACCGCGGAACTGGTCGAAGGTCCCAACGCCGCCTACATCAGTCTTCTCCTCGAAGGTCGGGTCGAAGGCGTCTCATAGCCGCCTCTTAAGCCGACAGCCGGTTATGTGCGGAAAGTTCGCATCTTCCGTGAACCAGAACCGCATTTCGTACGTATTGTCGTGTGTAGGCGTATAACCGAGGAGGCTTTTAATGCGTCGAACATTCATGCTCATGCCTATGGAGGGATCTCAGGTAGCTCGAATCATTGGTGTTGTGGCTCTTGTGTTTGTGTTTGTTGTTGCCGGTGTTGCGACCGCTAGCGCGGACGTCCATCTGAATAATTTCACGGCGGATCTCAGCGGAGAGAACGCGGTTGGCGATCCGGGTGATCCCGACGGAACCGGCTCGGCGACCGTTGTCATCGACTTGGACACGTCGGAGGTCTGTTTCACCATCACATCCGATGGGATCGATCCGGTGGTGGCTGCACATATTCACGAAGGCGGCGCCGACGTCGCTGGTGGGGTCGTCGTCGACTTTGACTGGCCGAACAGTCTTGGTGATGGCTGCGTTACAGGTGACGCTGCTGTCGTGGCCGCGATTGTGGCCGACCCGGGCGGCTACTACGTCAACGTCCACACAGCTGAGTTCCCGGCCAGTGCAATCCGCGGTCAACTAGTCGCAGCAGCCGCTGTCGAACCGCCTGCTGAAGAGTTGCCTGCAACAGGCTCGAACTTCACCCTGTTCCTGTTGCTCGCCGGTGCTGCGCTCACCGCCGGTGGTGCAATCGTGTACGTGAACCGCCAAAGCCACCCAACCCCGTAACCGTCTATAACGAAGCGGGGGGAGCTAGTAACGGCTCCCCCCGCACAAAACCCGACTCGTTACTCCTCAGCGATGGTGAGCATCAACTATCGCACCCGCGCACAACGGCATTTATGAGCGGACGCAGATCGCCCATCGAAAGGGTGGTCTCGATCGAAACGTGACGGAGACGCTCCAGGAGCATGGTCACGGGTTGACGACCACAGTGGCTGTCATGGATGGGTGAATCGAGCAGAAGTAGTTGAAAGTGCCGGGAGACTCAAAGACCTCCGAGAAACTGGCTCCGGATGTGAGGCTGCCCGAATTCCAATTGCCCGACGAGGTGGTCGTGTGATCGACGGGGTCGTTGTTGGTCCACCTAACCGTGTCCCCGACGTTGATAGTGATCGGATTCGGGTTGAAGGCGAAGCTGACGATCGAACCGGCGACTGTCTTTGAGGTTTGGACCGTGGTGGTTGTTGTCGGTTTGGCCGTGGTGGTTGTTGTCGGTTTGGCCGTGGTGGTTGTTGTCGGTTTGGCCGTGGTGGTTGTTGTCGGCTTGGCCGTGGTGGTTGTTGTCGGTTTGGCCGTGGTGGTTGTTGTCGGCTTGACCGTGGTGGTTGTTGTCGGCTTGACCGTGGTCGTCGACCCGCTGGTGGTGCTAGCAGAGATAGGGGGGTTAGTGGACTGGCTCGTCGATGAGGTTCGGGCAGTTTCGAGGGTTGATTGATCAGCAACCGTGGACGAATCAGCCAGGCTAACGGTGGCGGTAGTTGTTGCCGAGCCAGATCGTGATCCGCATGCGACGAGCAGTAGCGAAAGGACCGCCAGGGCGGCTAACCATCTCAGAAGGACGGTCTTGTGGCTCATACAAGACTCCCTTTGGGGTCATGATCACAGGTAACTCCTAGTACCTCCGGGCATAGCCGAATGTACCGGTTGTCCGATACAACGGATGAACCTATCCAAATAGTCCGGTCAGAAATGACGAATGCGTCCCGCGACCCCCACATCATCAATCAGGCACTTATGGCGCTCTTCTGCTGTACCTGTGGGTGGTTTGGTGAGGGTCGACACGAGTTGCACCCTGTCTGCTTCTAGGTTTTTGGGCTGTCGGGAGGCTCGAAACTACGGGAGCCAGAAAAGGGTGCAGAACAGCAGAGCATGGGAGCGTGGGGACGGAGTTGACGGCCGCCGTTGCCCGAATTGTCCATATCGACGATAAAGCCGGTCGAAGCCATCGATGCCTACCTCGATCACGACCTGTTTCAAGGATTGATCGAGGTAGACAAACACCAAATTCCGGTTGCTCACCAGAATCGCCTTCGGTTCCACGGCCTCTACGCCCACTCCTAATGCCCTCGCACGGTTAGCTCTCGGCAGCTGCTCAACCCCGACTCCCGGCCCGAAACTGACCCACGGATACAGCAGAAGAGCGCCATAAGTGCGGGGCTGAAACTTGCGCCAACAGCATCGTGTCCGGTTTCATCGACGGACTGGAATGCGGGAATGCTGGGCTGTGTTGGGTTTGTTGATCGCCTCTAAGAAGGATCAAGCGAATGAACGTCGAGGAACGAGCGACAGTCAACCCAAGCCAGTACGCCGAAGATCACATACGGACGTATTTGGCGTCGAACGGGCGAGACATAGACCACCCCGCGGGCGATCGCCTGATCCTGCTCTACACCACCGGCCGGAAATCAGGCGAGATCAGGCGGGTTCCTTTGGGATCTTTCCCCGACGGTGAGAATTTGGTGGTCATCGGGTCCAACGCTGGTCGCCCCAAAGAGCCGGAGTGGTATCTGAATCTTGTCGCCAGTCACAGGGTGTGGGTTCGGAAACAGGACGATTTCTATGAGGCTGAAGCCTCGGTACTCCCGTCTGAACAACGCCAAGTGTTCTGGAACAATCTCACCGCTCAGATGCCGATGTTCGCTGACTATCAGGAGAAAGCAGGACGCGAACTGCCGCTGATTCGTCTCACCCGAACAAATGGCTAGCCAATAGCACCACCGCCAGACCCTCAACGGGATGTCACCATCAGAGAAACTCGCCGAAATGTTGCAATGACCCCTTGAGCTCGCAGCCCTTATAGGCGGCTCCGATTTCTGAGGGGCGCCGTGGATGGCTGGATTAAAGTTCCAGCGTAATGCCTTTGAAGCGCTCTCCGGAAGTTGAGTCAGTGGCGAAGAGGACGCTGGTTGCCTATGTGTTCGACCCTGATGCACTGGGCAATCTGATGTCATCTGACCCGGGCCTTCGGGTCCTTGGCTTCGACCAAGGCGAGTGGTGGAGCGGACCCGAGGAGTTTATGAGCGTCCGGGAAACCCAAATGCGGGAAGTAGGGGTAGCGGACGAGTTGGAGAGATCTGACTTTAGCGTTGATGAAGTAGAGGGCTTTCAGGACGGCGAGTTCGGTTGGGCGACCATGTTCTCGACCTTGGTCACGCCCGAGGCTGAGACTCAGCTCCGACACACCGCTGTTCTGCGTCTTGAGGCGGGGGTCTGGAGAGTGATCCAATGGCATAACTCAGTCCCCGTTGCCAACGAGAAGGTCTATGGAGTGGATCTAACGAAAACCCTCAGTGACTTAGTCGCTTCGATTCTGGACGATGACGATCGAGTCTCTGTTGGTTCAGCCGCTGAGGGGACGATGACGCTCGTCTTCACTGACGTAGTTGACTCGACTCTGCTGACCGAATCGATCGGGGATGCTGCGTGGGCTGGAATGATTGGGACACACGAATCCACGATTCGACGCATCACCGCAGCCGAGGGGGGAACCGTGGTGAAGTTTCTTGGAGACGGCTCAATGTTGGCGTTCGAGTCCGCAAGGGCTGCTGTACGCACAGCGATCCAGATCCAAAAGGAGACCGTCGATTCCCAATTCGATGTGCGGATCGGCATTCACACAGGCGAAGTTCTGCGTACAGCCGATGACCTCCTCGGCCTGACAGTCAACAAGGCGGCCAGAGTCGCAGCAGCGTCCCCAGCCGCCGGAATCATGCTCTCCTCAACAACAAAAGACATGATCGGGTCAATGGGTAATCTCCGCTTCGGAGAGCCCCGGATCGTCGCTCTCAAAGGGCTCTCAGGCACCCACCAGATAGTCCCCATCGACTGGGAGTGACCTGTTGGACATCTGCGAATGCGAACCACACATAACGGCACTTATTTGCGGCTGATCCGACCGCTCACAATGCTAGATATGGACGGTGTCGGCTCCGTGTTCAATGGTGACCGATCACATGTTGCGGCGGGCTTTGAGAACTGTGTCTTGGCTGTGTGGGGACGACCCACCGGGGGAGGTCGGTTGGCGTGGTCTTGTTTCGCTGACGTGGATAGTCCAGTTGTCGTCTAGACGGACGGCCACATCGGCGGGCTGGATGTAATCGTCCGGGTCGAAACCGTACGATTTCGCGTATTCGGGGTCGACATCACCATGGTGTACAACGAGGAGTGTGCCTCCGGGTGCCACCCCAATCAGAAGCGCCTTGATTGCGGCGTCGTCCGCTGAATGGAGTAGCGCGGGGTAGTGCGTAG
Organism: Acidimicrobiia bacterium; assembly: GCA_036446835.1. Taxonomy (GTDB): domain Bacteria; phylum Actinomycetota; class Acidimicrobiia; order Spongiisociales; family ZC4RG35; genus SZUA-217. The sequence continues at coordinate 1,496 of JAZFTT010000164.1, read as the reverse complement.
ACACGAGGTCATAGCCACCAGGCGTAGGCGGATCGGTGATGATGTCCGCGCACACCCAGTCGACGGATAGCCCACGTTCGGTTGCGTTGGTTGCAGCTCGATCGAGAACAACCTGGGAGATGTCGACGCCGGTCACCTGCCATCCTCTTGATGCAAGCCATATCGCATCTCCCCCTTCCCCACAGCCAACGTCGACGGCTCGGCCCGGAGCTAGGTCTGAGGTCTCAGCAATCAGCGACCCGTTCGGAGTCGCACTCCACGCACCCGTGGGCCGCTCACGGTGACGCTCGTCCCAATCAGCAGCGTCGGAGTCCGAACCATGGCCAGGGTGAGAATTGTCCATCCTCCAACCATAGGAATAGCAACCAGTTTCCATTCACAACGTCGGCTGACCCACTGTCGATACTTGGAGGTCATGGGCGAGACCACCGCAATAACCAGCTCCTCCCAGCCGCACATACGGCACTTATGGGCGGTAGGAACCGATCGCCTTAGTCAGGCTTCATCGAGTGAGCGACTGTAGTTCTCCACGGTGGCGATTTTGCCGTACGGCACATAGACCAGATACGGCGCCTCGTCATCTGATCCACAAACCAGTACCACGCTGCCCATCTCGAACTTCTGGATGCGACCCCGCTTCCCGTCCATCAAGACTTCTTCACCTATCCGAAAGTTGTCAGCGAAAACGAACACGACATACGAAATGAGGTCCTTGATAAACGATTGGGCTCCGAACGAAATAGCGAGGCCTGCAATTCCGAACAGTGCGATCAGCGCACCGACGTCAACTCCAAGCGTCCCCAGCGCCACGATGATGGTAGTAAGCCAAATCGCCCATCTGAGAGCGCTCTGGGTGATCTCTCGCAAAGCAATCACCCGACCCTTATCCTCTCGGCCAAGTTTATTGAAGACCCGGTTTACAAACACGCGCCTTCCAAACTGCAGGGCAACAGCTCCAGTGAAAATCCCAGCAAGCCAAAGAACCGTCGTCGTGGAAACGTCCATCGAGAAACGATCCTAGGTTCTCACGTCTCGACCCCGAGCAACCAGACCCAAACGCCTCGCCGGTTCCACAATCCCACCGTCAACCTCGCACATAACGAAGCCTCTTTGTGTCAAGTCGGGGTGTGAGGGCGCGTTGAACGGGGCCGGTGTTCCGGCCGGTGTGTAGGTTTGGGGACGGCCCGGGGTGACTGAGCTGAAGAGCCGGTGTTCAGGATGTGAGGCCGGCCACGCAAGCTAGGAAGTCGTTCCTGAGTGTCCCCCGGGCTCTAACCCTGCTGGTCTGTGACGAGACGTTGGTAAACGAAGTTTGAGATCCGTCGTTTCAACGCTCGGAGGGCTTCTTTCTTGGTTTTGCCTTCAGCCTGTTTCCGGTTGTAGTAGACCCGTCCTCCGGTGTCGTGGCGGATCTGGGTGACGGCGGCCATGTGGATGGCATGGTTCAACACCCGGTTTCCTCTCATCGAGAGTCGATGCCTCTTCTTTCCTCCTGA
>JAZFTT010000163.1:0-6561 GCA_036446835.1 Acidimicrobiia bacterium | reverse complement strand
ATCTGGCTGAACAATCCGATCCATCCCAGGGAGGCATCGGGCACCAGTGGCGAGAAGGTGGCGCTCAACGGCGGTCTGAATTGTTCGATCCTGGACGGCTGGTGGGCGGAGATGTTCGACGGTGAGAACGGGTGGGCCATCACCGCGAGCGAAGCGACCGATCCCGAGATTCGTGATTCGGAGGACTCCGAAGCAGTGATCGACTCCCTTGTTGCTGCCAGGGATGAGTACTACGAGTCACGGGATATGTTCAACCGCCGGATCAGACATGCCTGGAGGACCCTTGGCCCCAGAGTCACGGCATCCCGGATGCTCCAAGATTACGAGGCCCGGATGTACGGTCCGATGCGGCGCCCTCGAGGCGGCTAGCTGACCCGACTAGAAGTCGAGCCAGGCCTCTTCGGTGAGTGTGTCGAGGCTGCTCTTCATGATCCCCTTCGAGGACAGTGTGTAGACGCTGTCGCCGATGACGATGGAACGCTGGATCTGGGCTCGCCAGTCCCAGCTCTTGTCATCCCCACCGGGATGGACGACCCGACTCACCTCCTCGAGACCACCGTCGTTCTCCACTCGCAGGGCGACTGCGCCGAACCATGCCGACTCACTCTCATCGTCCCACGAGTACTGCTGAACCGGGATCATCGCCAAGCCCGTCTCGTCCCAGTAGAGAAACGCGTGATGGTCGTACTCGACTGCGGAGTTGGAGCCCTTGGCCAGGGTGTGTTGATGGACGCGTACCGGATTGGAGATGTCGCTCACGTCGAAGATGGAGACCTGGGTTCCCTGCACCCGACCGGTGTCCGTCGCGTCCTGGCCGACTCCCATCAGCAGGCCGTTGCCCAGCGGATGGAGGTATGCGGAGTATCCGAGGATCTTGAGCTCGCCGGCCACTGTGGGATGTCTCGGGTCGGAGAGGTCGACGGTGTACAAAGGGTCGGTCTGGCGGAAGGTGACCACATAGGCGACATCGCCTATGAAGCGGACCGAGTAGATCTGCTCGGTCTTGCCTAGACCGTCGACCTGTCCGATTTTGACCAGCTCGCCGCCGATGTCACGGAGGACGGTCACCATCGACTCGGACTCAAAACCGTCGCCCCACCATGAGGGACTGGTCGTGGAGGCCACTCGCAGCATGCCTTCGTGCTCGTCCATGGCGAACTGATTGAGCAGATAGCCGTCGATGACCCCCGAGGCGATGTAGGTGGTGGTCTCGGTGTCGCTGATATCGAACTTGTGGATGTCGGTTGTGATGCCGTCGGGCTCGTCATCTTCGATTCCGGACCGTGCCCACTGCCAGGTCTGCCAGTTCTGGGTGGCAACGTAGAGACTGTCCGGCGAGGCGTAGATCGTGTCACCGTTGGCGAGAACTCCGGTCGAATCGAGGACATCGAGGCCATCGCCAAGGTCGATGGTGAGCACGGACAGCATGTTGAGCCCGGAGAACTGCTCGGGGTGGCTGGCACGCTCACAGTCGAAGAGAATCCCCTCTTTTGTCACGTCGCCATCGGCGTCGGTGACCACGTAGTAGGGAATCCAGTTGTCGGGCTCGGAGTTGCGGATGATCTCCTGGTTCTCTGCGACGGCCTTGCGCTCCGCACGCAGGCCCGACCCACTCGGGTAGGCCCACTCGAAGCCGACGGGCCCCGAGGTCATGACCAGTCGGACACTGTCACCCACCATGCGGCCAGACAGGAACCGGCCGTCGATGGTCATGGTGCGAATGATCTCGGGGTCGTCGCCGATGTCGACTTCGATGATCTGGATAGTCGGCGTCTGATAGACCGGTGCGAACTCGGCATCGCTCTCCACCAGTGGTTGGAATGTGGACCATTGCGACCCGAACATCAGGACGCGGTCGCCGGAGAGGAACATGCTCTGGATGGAGTGGCTGGCGACGTTGAGTCGACCCGTCACCTCGGGTTTGTCGCCGGCGACGTCGGCGATGATCAGGTTCCCCTCGGAGAGGACGACGATTCTCTTGCCGTCGGTCTTGACGATGTCGGGCTCATCGACACCTATCACCTGAACATTGGTGTTGGAGTAATTCGGGACCGAGCCGTCACTGGCTGCGGATTCGGTGACCACGGCCGCCTCGTCCAGCGCCCTCAGGCCCCCACCGAACCATGGGTAGATGGTGGGGTCGTCGAGACCGTACGGGCCGACCATGTCGACGGCATGGGAGATGACATAGTCGAGGAAGGTGTCACAGGCGTCAAAGACGACCAGGGCGTTGGAGGCGAGAACGACCTGGGGCCGGTCTTCTGGTCCATTGCTCGTTGACGGCGGGATGCTTGGTTGGGTCGTCGAGGACGTGGTGACAGTGCATGCTGTGACGGTGATGGCAAGGACAACAAACAGGCTGGCAAATCGTATGGGTGACAGGACATTCCGGCTGCGCATCAGGTTTCCTCCACTCGGTTGTCCTTCTTTGATGGCCGCAGGGACTGATTCGGTTCCCTAACTGAGCGAGTTTTCTTCTGACGCCTCGCTTCGAAGCGGACCTAAACGAATTCGTGATATGTCACAGCCTGGCGATGCGTTCCACCAGGAGGTCGAAGAAGCCGTCGGCGTCGATCTGGTTCATCACCAGGGCATTGGGCTCGCTGTCGGTGACACCCCACCAGTCGACAACGGTCATTCCCTGGGTTGGTCCGGGGGCGGTCTCGATTCCGACCGCAACCTCCTTGCCACCGAACAGCTCGGGTTGGAGAAGATAGGCGATCACCGTCGGGTCGTGCAGCGGCCCGCCAGGGAGCCCATATTTCTCCATGTCCCAGCGGTCGTAGAAGTCGAGCATTCCCGCCACCGCATAGCCGGCGGCGTTGCCGATGGCGCTGAATCGTTCAAGTCGATCAGGTGTGGTCAGTGCCTGGTGGGTGACGTCGAGAGGCATCATCACGATGGGGATCCCGCTGGTGAACACGACGTGGGCGGCGTGGGGGTCGACGTAGATGTTGAACTCGGCAGCGGGTGTGGTGTTGCCACCCTCGAAGAACCCGCCACCCATCATGATCAAGCGGTCGATCTTGTCGACGATCCCGGGCGAACGGACCAGGGCAAGTCCGATGTTGGTGAGAGGGCCCAGAGTGCAGACGGTGACTTGATCGTTGCTGGACATCAGGATCTCGACGATCTTGTCGACGGCGTGCTCCGGCTGAGCCGTGATCGTGGGAAAGGGAAGATCGGCCCCGTCGAGTCCGGTTGGTCCGTGCACGTACTCCGCCGTGACCAGAGTTTTCACCATGGGCCGGACCGAACCCCGGTACACGGGAACATCGGAGCGACCTGCCAGCTCGACCAACGACAACGCATTGGTGACCGTCAACTGAAGAGGAACATTGCCCGCCACCGCGGTGATCGCGAGGACTTCTAGGTCTTCAGGGGAGGCGAGAGCCAACAGGATGGCGACTGCATCGTCCTGGCCCGGGTCGGCATCGATGATGATCGGCCGTGTGATGGCTGCGAGATTACTCACGTCCGTAGGAGAGCCTCGATGTCCGCGGACGACGGCATCGAAGCTTGAGCGCCATGACGGGTGGCGGCGACCGCACCGGCCACGACTGCCCATCTGGCCGCCTCGAGGATGGTCCGGCCTCGACTCAACGAGTGGGCCAGAGCGCCGCAGAACGCATCCCCCGCACCTGTTGGATCAAGGGCTTCGACATGAGGTGCCTCGACGCGGGTGACGGTGTCCTCACCGATGACCAGTGATCCGGCTGCGCCCAGTGTCACCACCACCGCACCGGAGAAGTGCAGGATCGATACGGCTTGCTCGACTTCGCCGATGGTTTGGGGCAGAGGGATTCCGGCCAGGTGGGCGAGCTCGGAACGATTGGGCACGAGCACGTCGACCCGGTTCAGCAACTCATCGGGCAATGGTCCGGCCGGCGCCGGGTTGAGACACACGAGACCTGAGGATGCCTTGGCGGCGGCGGTCACGGTTTCTACCGGCACCTCGAGCTGGGCGAGAATCACGTTTGCTCCGGCTATGAGATCTTGGTGTGCGGCGATATGGTCGGGGGTGAGGCCCATGTTGGCGCCGGGGCTGACCACGATGGTGTTCTCGGCGTCGTCATCGACGGTGATCACGGCGAGACCTGTCGGTGTCTCCTCGGCGATTCCGATGCCCGTTGTATCGATTCCCTCGGATGCCAGATCGTTGATGAGAGCTACGCCGTGATCGTCATGACCGACGCGGCCGATCATGCCAACCCTGCTTCCTAGTCGGGCCGCTGCTACCGCCTGGTTGGCGCCCTTCCCTCCACCATCCCAGTAGTGACGCTTGCCAAGGACAGTCTCTCCCGGCTGGGGATGTCTCGATGTCCTCATGGTCAGATCGCGGTTGAGGGAACCGATAACGGCGATATCAATGTCCACCCTTCAACGGTAGGACATCGACCCCTATGCGCCGTCGCGTTTGCGAAGACCGGTGCTCAGCTGACCACTTCTGCCAGGACCCGGATGGTCAGCACGTTGCCTCCGATCTCAAGGCGCCAGGTCTGATCGTCCATCTGCCATTCGGCCTGATGTGTCACACCGGAGAAGTCGGCGAGGCTGCCGTAGGCGAGCCCCTTCTCGAAGTAATTGTCGATGCACTCCTGGGAGTACGGGTTGAGCATGAAACAGAGATGCAAGTACAACTGGGACGTCGCCTCGTTGCTGAATTGGCCGGTTGCCACCAGGGCATACACCGCGTCGGTCGAAGGGTCATACGCACCGGCCAGCCGGCCCCAATCGCCAAAGCGGTAGATGAAGCTGTCGTACTCCCCGGGCTCGGTGTTGTGAACGAGGCCGCGAGTGATCTTGGGGGGCTCGGCCAGAGAGTTCCAGAGATCGGTCATGTCACTGATGTTTATGCCAAGGGATCCGGGCACGGCGGGCGGGGGAGCAAGGGAGGTACTCTCGACGTTGGCATTTTGCTCCGTTGCAGGATTGTCAGCGCCCCCTATGGCACTGCCAAGAACGATCACGATCACCGCGACACCCCCGGCGATGGTCACCCAACGCCCGCCCTCCACCAATGTCGCTCCCAGTGCCGGGATCGCGACGATGGTCACCAACCACGAAAGCAACCCCAGTGAGCTGGCCAGGAGGAGAATCGCCGATGTGACGAGGAGGACTCCGAGCAAGACCGGTGAGAGATCAGTTCGCAGCTCCGGCCACCGGACGCCTGCAGTCTTCTCGTCGTGGTCCTTCGACCGGTTGAGAACGGCCGGTTGATCGTCGTTTGTCTTCAAGCCGTCTCCTGGGCAGGTCCGACTGTCCAGCTATTCATCGGCGAGATGGGCGGAAATCCGAAGCCTGACCTCATCCGCCCAGGGCGTAGACGAATCCATCACCACTGGCGACGAACACGACTCCGTCGACCACTGCAAGGGCACTGCGCACATGAAGCCCGGTTCTCCAGGTCCAGAGCGTCTCTCCGGTTTGTGCATCGACGGCGTGAACGACGCCGCCCTCGGACGCGAAGTACACGGTGTCACCGGCGACTACAGGAGGTGTCGATATGACCGCCTCGGCGACTGCCGCCGTCCCGGGTGGCCACAAGAAAGTCGTTGGTGGCCAGTTTTGCTCGCATAGAGAAAACGCCCCTCAGGCAGGTACATGATGTCGCCGACCATTGCCGGTGCCACCGTGACCGGAGCGTCCACTGCATACACGAACTGGCGGTTGGGCACCGAGCCGCCGCAGAGTTCCTTGGCGGCAGCGTCCACATGTTCTGACCCATGGTCCCCACGTAGACCACATTGTCCACCACCAGGGGATTGGCCACGATCGCGCTAATGGCATCGAACTCACAGATCAGCTCGGCTGTATTCGATGAGACGTCAATGATGTGCAGGATTCCTTCTTGGGTCCCTACATACAGGGTCCCCTCGTGATACGTGAGGTCTGCCGACACCAGGCCGATTCCCTCGTCGCCATCAGGGTATTTCCACAACTCATCGCCTTCACGAAGATCCAGTCCGTGAATGAATCCCTCCGTTGTGGCGACCATCGCGACACCATCGATAACCACCGGTGAGGACCTGATACGTGCTCCCAGCGACTTCACCCATAGAACGGCTTTGTCACTTGTGGCGTCATGGCCTCTCACGATGCCGGCGTCGTCGACCACGACCATGATCATCGGATCGGCACCCTGGCCGATGTCGAATCGACCGAAGGCGGGTGCTGCCGAGATGCGGACTTCCGGCATCATGGTCCATCTTTCGTCTCCCGACGTCTGGTCCAGGGCGTAGAAGGTGCCCTCGGTCGTACCCACGTAGACGTTCTTTCCGTATGTGACGAGACCTGGCGATTGGGTCATGTCGTTGGGGTTCTCCTCTCCTGGGAGCGAAAACTAGTCGGCCAGGCCTCCAGATGCCTTTCGGTTTGAGAAGAGGTTCCGAACAAGTCGAGACTCTGGTTTGCAACGGCGTCAGGCCGGCTCAACTTCGGAAACGGGTCTAGCGTGCCGCTGCGATGGGTGGATCGATCCGGCTTATGACCTCAAATCTCCTTCACGGAGGCGCCGATGTCGACGCCTATCGGCGGCTTCTGGATCGGATAGAGCCCGAT
>JAZFTT010000162.1:0-7368 GCA_036446835.1 Acidimicrobiia bacterium | reverse complement strand
GGCCTCGGAGAGAGCCTCCGATTACGAGTTGATTTACCTCGAGATGCCCTTTCCCGACGATGTGGTAGAGAAGTACTGCGAGCTTCAGTTCCAGATGAACACGGCGCCCCGCGAGGACTTCGAGGAGGACGATCAGGTCATCACGCCGGAGATCTGGCGGGACACCGAAGAGAAGATGACTTCGAGTTTCAATGAGCTTCACACCTATGTGGCCGTCCACAAGCCAGCCGGAGACTTTGTTGGATCGACAACGATCAACACCGACAAGCTCCAACCCCAACAGGCCTGGCAGTGGGAGACGGTGGTGCACCCCGATCACCGGAACAGGGGGCTGGGCCGGTGGCTCAAGGGCGCCAATATCGTCAAAGTCGTCGAAGAACGTCCCAAAGCCGACCGCGTCGACACCTGGAACGCCGGTTCCAACGAGCCCATGCTCAACATCAACATTGCCATGGGGTTCAAGCCGATCCTCGTCACCGATGCTTGGCAGGGAGATCTGGCAACCGCCAGGGACCGTCTGGCAGTCAGCTATCGCGAATAGGTGCCCATGAGTTGGGCCTCGCCGAGAATGTGGCCGTCCATCGCTGTTCGAAGAGCATCTGAGTCGACACCTTCGGGGATGAGAAGCTCGGTGTCGAGGGCGAAAACAGTGAAGAAGTATCGGTGATTCTCGCCCTGCGGGGGACAGGGGCCACCGTACCCGGAAAGTTTCCAACTGTTGACTCCCTGAACGCCGAGACGGCCGGCGTCTTCGGGCCAGAGCTGATCTCCCGGCCCGACCGCGATGTCGTACTCCACCCAGTGGTCCCAGATTCCCACCGGTGCGTCGGGGTCATCGACGATCAGGGCCAGAGTGATGGTGCCGATCGGCGGCGAGGCGATCTCCAACTCAGGTGAGATGTTCTGGCCATCGCAGGAGAATCTCCCAGGAATCGGATCACCCTCACCGAATGCCGGAGACGTCACTTCCATGGGTGGCCGAGGTGGTCCGGTGGTCGGCAGCGGGCGCTCGGTGGTAGTCGGTGGCGGGGCGACCGTTGTGGTGCTGGCGGTCTCGGGTGACGAGCAGGCGGCAAGGGCCAGTGCAACCACGGCGACGGTCACTGAATGACGATTCATGTGTCCAACATACGGCACTTGTCATCCTTTGCCATCGGGCTCGTCGATCGAGTAGACAGGTGTCTCAGAGCGGGGGTGTTCCAACAGGGAATCGGAACCACAAGGAGCAGAAATGTCAGCAAATCCAATAGTCCACTGGGAGCTCATGGGAGCGGATGGCAACGCCCAGAAGGCCTTCTATGAAGCCAACTTCGACTGAAAACTCGAGGCCGTGGATGGCTTCGATGGCTACCACATGGTGTCCGCCGACGACGTGGGCGTCGGTGGGGCGGTCGGGCAGGGGAATGAGCAAATGCCCAACTACATGACGATCTATGTCCAGGTCGACAGCATCGATGAGGCTCTCAGTGGTATCGAGGCGACTGGCGGATCCACCGTGATGCCTCGAACAGAGATCCCCGGTGTGGTGACCTTCGGGCTCTTCAACGACCCCGCCGGCAATCTGGTTGGACTGGTTGAGGAGGAAACACCATCCACCTAGTCGAGATCGCTTCGGCGGTGGCGCCAAGCGCCGGGATCTCTCCTCGGGGACTCGGTTAGGTTTCAGGGCATGCTTCACCAAGTTCATGCCGACACCTCGCCCCTCGATCTTCTGGACCTGTACTTGAGCGACACTCGCTCGGTTTCGGACAGACCCTGGGTAATGGTCAACATGATCTCTTCGATTGACGGTGCCACCGCAATCGGAGGACGCTCAACGGGGCTGGGCGACGACGATGACCCTCAGGTGTTCGGGGCAATTCGCGCCGTGCCTGACGTGATTCTCGTCGGAGCCGGGACGGTCACGGCTGAGAATTATGCCCCGGTGACTCTTGACGACAAGCGGCGGGAGCGGCGCGTCGCGTTGGGGAAGACCGAGGTGCCCACGCTGGCTGTCGTTTCCGGTCGGCTCAGCATCGATCCCGAAGCTCGCCTGTTCTCCGACCCCGAGCACAAGGCATTGATCATCACCAGCACCATGGCAGACCCGGCCAAGCTGGCGATGCTCGGCGATGCTGCCGACGTGGCGATCCTGCCCTCTCTCGACCCGGAGTCGATCCTTGGGCATCTCGGCGCGGCGAACGTCGTGCTGCTCGAGGGAGGGCCCACGCTCAACGCCCAGTTTGCCGGGGCGGGTCTTGTCGACGAGATGAATCTCACTCTCAGATCGGCCGTGGTTGCAGGGGACTCGAAACGGATAACCAGCGGACCCGACATCGACCCGATTCTCGAGATGACGGTCGATCGCGTTCTTCAAGGCGACCGGTCGTTGTTCATCCGCTACCTGAAGACGGGGTAGACGCTGTTCGGATGAGAATTGTCTGGTAGCTTCCGCTCCTCGAAAGGAAAGGTATATGGGCTGTCTGTTTCTCATTCTGATCGGGGTTAGCCCCCGGTTGGGAGTCTTCGCCCTCTGGGTGTTCACCGATTGGATCGACCGAGCATTCAATGGTGGATTCATCCTGCCGCTCCTCGGGATCATTTTCCTGCCCTGGACGACCGCTCTTTTCGCCGTCGGTTATGTCATTGGCGACGCGGCAGCTCCGTGGGGCTGGCTGGGTCTGATCATCGGACTGTTCATGGATATCGCCCTGCACGCCGGGTCGGCCACGATGGGCAAGAAGAGGTACGCCACCTAAGAAACTTCTGTTTTAGAGGAGACCTTGTAGGTCGATGTCGCGGGAGGGGTGGCGGAGTTTCGCCAGCCCTCTTGCTTCGATCTGACGGACCCGCTCCCGGGTCGAATTGATCACCTTGCCGACGTCGCTGAGCGTCCACGGCTCATCCCCGTCGAGCCCGAACCGCAGCCACAAGACCTGCTGCTCCTCGTAGTCGAGGTCTTGGAGAGCCTGGACCAGACGCTCCCGCTGCCATGCCGTGGCTGCCCGCTCCTCGGGATTCAGAGCCGAGTGGTCTTCGACGAAGTCCTGTAGCGATGCATCTCCATCTTCTCCCACCGGCCGATCCAGAGAGACGGTCTCCGCCGGCGCTTCCAGTGCCGCCAGCACTCGCTCCGTGTCGAGACCGGAGACTTCAGAGATCTCCTCGAGGGTCGGCATGCGGTGGAGCTTGTCATGGAGGGTCTGTCTGGTGTCCTTGACGGTCCGCACCACGTCGACCATGTGTACCGGCAGTCGGATCGTTCGTCCGTTGTTGCCAAGACCTCTTGTTATGGCCTGACGAATCCACCAGGTCGCATAGGTGGAGAACTTGAAGCCCTTGCGCCAATCGAACTTCTCGACGGCTCGGATGAGTCCGAGATTGCCCTCCTGAATGAGGTCGAGGAGGTCGAGCCCGCGACCCGAGTACCGCTTGGCGATCGAGATGACCAAACGGAGGTTCGACCGAATGAAGCTCATCTTGGCCTCGTCGCCTTCGGCGATGGCTCGCATCAAACTGGGTCTGTCGGAAGGGGCGTGTTCCCCAGACTCGAGGATGACCTTCGCCTTCTTGCCGCGCTCCATGGCGCGGGCGAGGTGCACCTCGTCTTCAGCCGTGAGGAGTGCGTGTCCGGAGACTTCGTCCAGGTACAGGCCGACGGTATCTGTGGGGCTTGCGCCTCTTTCCGGTCTTGCATCTTTGGCCCTGATGGCCTTCCCCAAAATCGCCTCCTGTATGCCCCCTGTGGAAAACTACTGCTCCTGGGTGAATCTGGCAACTGGTTACGTCGTGTAGGTCAATATCGTCGGTATCCTTTGTGATTCGTGTCGCGCCGAACTCAGTTCAGGTTGCTGGTGGCGCTCACCATCGTCTGGGCAGCTTGGGCCGGTTGGTCCCTGCTTGGGCGGGCCACCCCCTATGAGCTCCGGGTGCTCGATGACCTCGGTGCTCCGGTCGCCTCTGCCGTAGCCGATGTCGACGGCAATCAGGTGGGCACATCAGGCTCCGACGGTCGGATCCAGATGGAGTGGAACCGCTCGTCTGTCATCCTCGAGGTGAGCGCACCCGGTCATGTCGCCCAGATGCTCACTGTTACGGAGCCTCCTGAGGGGGTGCTCGATGTCGTGATCAAGGCTCGTGTTCTGCGCGGCCGGGTGGTCGATCCAGGCGGTCAGGCTGTTGATAGCGCAGTCGTCATCGCCACTCCCTCTACGGGGAAGACAGATGGTGAGGGCCAATTCAATATCCGCGGAGCCGAACCCGGCAAGATCGCTGTCGAGAAGCCGGCATGGCTACCGGTGTCATTCACCTGGGATGGAGGACCAGGCGAGGTCCTCGTCGAGTTGGCGCCGTTCATCGCCCGGGCGGTCCACATGTCAGGACCGGCCACGGGGGAGCGTCTTGACGAGTTCATAACGCTGGCAAAGACCACCGAGCTCAATGCCCTGATGGTCGATCTGAAAGATGACCGGGGGCGGGTCTGGTACAACACTGCCAACGCGGTTGCTCTCGAGGTGGGGGCACCTCAGAACGCCTACAACCTCGATGCGGTCGCCACCGCAGCCCACAACGAGGATCTCTACCTCATAGGAAGGCTCGTCGTCTTCAGCGATGAGATTGCCGCGTGGGCCAAACCCTCGATGGCGGTATGGGACAGCGAAGCCGACGCCCCATATGGTCTCAATGGCCAGTTCTACCTCGACCCCACCGACCCTGAGGCCCGCCAATACGGTCTTGATCTTGCCGCCGAGGCCTGCTCGATGGGTGTCGACGAGATCCAGTTCGACTACGTCAGGTTTCCGGACACTCTCAACGAGTTTGTCCGATTCGACGCAGCGCTCGAAGAGCAGGTGCGTATGTCGACGATTCCTTTGTTCTTGGCCGAGGCCGTCGCCCTTCTTCATCCGATGGGCTGTGCGGTGGGCGCCGACGTCTTCGGATTTCTCACCACCGACGTCTCCGATGGGTACATAGGTCAGCGCTGGGAGGACGTAGCCCAGGTAGTCGACGTGATATCGCCGATGGTCTATCCATCTCACTACGGAGCTGACTGGTTCGGGTATGAAGTGCCAAACGACTATCCCGGACAGGTGGTTTTTCGTGCCCTGGAGGACGGCATGGAACGACTGCCCAGAAACGTGGTTGTGCGACCCTGGCTCCAGGACTTCGGCTACGGCCCGTCGCAAGTCAAGGCTCAGATCACCTCTGCGGAAGGCTTCGGTCTTGGTTGGATGCTGTGGAACGAGTTGTCGGAGGTGACTACCGACGCTCTTCGCGCTGTCGAGTAATTCGCACTATGCCCGTAGGTGAAATACGATCCAGCCGTCTCATCCGGAGTGCCTTTTGACCGCGTTCGACGCTGCAAGCCATGCCAATTCAAAGTCTAAAGTGCCGTCCTGGCGGGCGACCCAGATGGATTCGGCTCTCGAGGTTTTCGAGTCGCTGGAGGAGCCAACCGGTTTTGAGGAAGACTGGCGATACGTCGACTTTGACTTGCCGTTCGCCGGACTGTCTCAGATTGAGAGCCCCGGTGAGCCACTTTCCGGTGGACCCTTCGTCGATTCGCTGGCAGACAACTCGGGCCGTGTCCTGATCGTCGATGGCCAGGTTCTCGAGGCGAGCTCAACGAGTGCGACAGTCTCAACTCTTGGTGACCTCGAATCGGACGAGCGTGAATACTCGGTGGTGGCCGTCGACCACAACAAGCTGGCGGCTGCGCACGGAGCGTTTTCCAACGATGGCGTTTTTGTCGATGTGGCTGCGAATCACATCATGGACTCGCCGCTGGTCATCGAGGTCCAGGGGGTCACGCCGGGTTCGGCTTCCTTTCCCCATGTCTCGGTAAAGGTTGGCGGTAATGCTGAGGCCCTGGTCGTGGTGGTCTATCGCAGCGCCCATGGCGTCGAATTGCTGATGGTTCCTGAGGTCGACCTTCAGGTGTCCGACGGTGGCCGATTGCGTTTTCTCTCCGTCCAGAACCTCGACCACGCCGCCACCAATGTGGTCCATCAGAGAATGACTCTCGGCCGTGACGCCACCGGACGTCTCGGTGAGGTGGGGCTGGGAGCCAAGTTGGGCAGACTCGACCTCGGGGTGAGTCTCGAAGGCGACGGCGCTTCTTCCGAGATGGTTGGCCTCTACTTCGGCGAGGGCAGCCAGACCCTCGACTACCGGGTGCTGATCAACCACAGCGGTCGCAACACCTCGTCCGACGTGCTTCTCAAGGGCGCGGTTGAAGACGACGCCCAGAGTGTCTTCACAGGGCTGCTTCGCATTGAGAAAGACGCTCGCCGAACCTCGACGTTCGAGACCAATCGCAATCTGGTGCTGTCCGAGAATGGGAAGGCGCATTCGGTTCCCAACCTCGAGATTCTCTGCGATGACGTCATCTGTGGCCACGCCTCCTCCGTGGGACCGCTCGAAGACGAGCACCTCTACTACTTGCAGAGTCGAGGACTCTCCAGGGAACGTGCCGAGCGTCTTCTGATCAAGGGTTTCTTTCAGGAGGTCATCGACCGCCTTCCCATAGACGGGCTGGAGACGCCCGTCTCCAAAGAGGTCTTCCGTCGTTTTGTCCAGGCTCAGGAGGAGGGGCGGGTGGCATGAAGGTGGAGATCACCCCTCTCGACAAGCTACCCCGCGACCGTGGCGTTCGCGTCAAGGTGGGGGATCACCGCATCGCCATGTTTCGAATCGGTGAAGCCGTCTACGCCATCGGCGATGTCTGTTCCCACGCCGAGGCGTCCCTGGCCGAGGGTGAGGTCTTCGACGGGTCCGTCGAGTGTCCCCGTCACGGCTCTGAGTTCGATCTCGAGACGGGAACCCCGTCGTCGCTCCCGGCAACAGTCCCCGTGCCCACCTATGAGGTCTCGGTTGAAGACGGCACCGTTTATCTCTCTCTGGAGGACCAATGAGCACCGCATTGATGGTGTCTGATCTGTCGGTCGCCATCGACAACAAACAGATCCTCGACGGGTTCTCACTCGAGGTCCCCTTTGGAGAGGTGCACGCGATCATGGGCCCCAACGGATCCGGCAAGTCGACTCTTTGCCATGTGCTGACCGGCAAGTCGGGCTATCAGGTGAGGGGCTCGGCGTCGCTCAATGGCGAAGACCTGTTCTCGTTGGATGTCGCCGAGCGCGCCCGGCTCGGGTTGTTGCAGAGTTTTCAATACCCGACGCAGGTGGCGGGTGTCAGGCTCCGCGAGTTCATGATCGAGGCCGCCGAGGAGATGGGCCTCGACCTGGGCGAGGCCACCGCCCGGATCGAAACCGAGAGCGAGAGATTCGGGATGGGGCCGTTTCTCGATCGGTCCGTCAACCGCGATCTGTCCGGCGGGGAGAAGAAGAGATCGGAGATCTTCCAGATGGCCGTCCTTCGCCCCAAGGT
>JAZFTT010000161.1:0-7668 GCA_036446835.1 Acidimicrobiia bacterium | reverse complement strand
AGTCATCATTTCCCCCAAATAGACCGTCTCACCATCGGGACCTTCTGCCTCGATCGAGTACGCCTGGCCTACTTCCCAATCCATGGCTGTACTTATACCACCGGGCTGCGACCAACCTCCGATCTAGGCGTACATAAGTGTTTCTCCTATGTCAAGCGGCAGCCTCGAGTCCGGGTTGTTGGACATCGTTGAGGAGGTTCCTGTAGACGACGTTGGCGAGTTTTCGTTTGAGTAGTCGGAGGGCTTCTCGTTTGGTTGATCCTGTTTCTAGCCTTCGTTTGATAAAGGTTTGAGCGTCGGGGTGGATACGGAGTTGAGTGATTGCTATCCGGTGGATGGCAGCGTTGGTCTGTCGGTTACCTCCCCGGTTCAAACGAAACCGCTCGTTGTTCGCTGACCAGACGGGGATGGGTGCAACCGCGGCCCTCATGGCGTAGGCGTCACGTGATTTGAATCGGGTGATGTCGGCGGCTTCACCGACGAGTTTGGCGGCGGTGAGCCCACCACACCCGGGGATCTCCAATAGTGACGGAACCTGTTCCTCAACTCGTCTTCTGATGTCACGTTCCAGCTGGTTGGCCTCTCGTGTCAGTTCCCGAATCCTGGCCACTTGACGTCTCCCCAGAACGGCCACCATGGAAGTGTGGGCAGCAAGAAGCTCATCGATGTTGTCGAGGGTTTTGTAACGGTTCAACGAACCGGCCGGTGGGTCGTATCCGGGTGCAAGTTCATGGAGCCGCCACCGCACCCGGTTCTGGGCTGCTGTCCGGTCTTTGACCAGGGCTTCTCGATAATCGACCAACAACCTCAGTTCTCGAGACGGCCCATCAAGTTGGGCGACGGGAAGGTCCGGTTCCCGGAGAGCTGCCCGGGCTACGGCCAGGGCGTCGATCGGATCCGATTTGCCACGGGTCCTTGCTGAACGGCGGACACCGGCCATCATTTTCGGTGGAACCCTGACCACCTGTTCACCGAGTTTCAACAGGTCGCCTTCAAGACGACGGGATAACTGTCGACAGTCCTCGAGGGCCCACCGCGGTTGCTCCCAGCTTCCCGCCCACTTCACCAACCGAAGATGCCCTTCCGGTGTCGCCCCAACCGTTATCGAACCGATCTCGGCTCCGGCCTCGTCTGCTGCGACCACTGCGTGATTCCGCTTGTGTGTATCTGCTCCCAAAACGACCATCACGATCCTGTCTCCTCCTTGTTGAGGGGTCGTAAAGGACCGGTCGGTGGGCACGCCTCAATGCCAGGCCCGGAGACCAATCTCCTATCAAGCCACGCCGGCCGGTCCAGCCTCACCCGACGGGCGGCAAAACACTCAACAAGCCACACAAACCGCGGGCACCGTTACGTAGAACCAACCCGCCAGGCGAGGTCGAAGCATGACACTGAGCCGTTATGTGTGCGGTTCAGGTGGTGTCGATGGACAATTGTTGAGTCAGTCCGTAGATGTCTCCAAGTACCCAGACATCGCTGATCAGGTCATCAGTAAACGTGAACACCGCAGCCCCTGAATACTCGAATCTTCTACCGGTCGGTGCCAAGCCGAACACTTCACCTTGGTGTATACCGGAATAGGAGAGGCGGGCAAACGTCAGGTTCTCTTCAGTGATGGTGGAGAGGACTTCGTTGTGAAAGTCGGAAGCGAACGTCTGAATGTAATCGACATATTCACCGAACTCGTCGAACCCGATCTTGGTTTGCCCGGGCGACCCTCGAAAGTGAATCATCGGGTCGAGGATCTCACCGAAAACGGATTTGTCGAACCGATTCCACATGTCGTTGTAGAAACGGTCAACCAGTCGGAGCTGCTCCGCTGAATTCACCCAGTCAATCTAAGTACTGCCACCACACATAAGTGCCGTTATGGGCGGGCGGGGTTATCGAACGATGCTCTGTGTGGGACTTTCGGACCTGACTGCCCCTATAGCCCACGGGTAGAAACGGAACTAGCTGGAGAGGGGAATATCTCCTCTCCTTGTGAAAACAGCAAGTGAGGACCCCCTGTGCGAAATCACACCGGGGGTCCTCTGCTTCCCGCCAGCACGCATAAGTGCCGTTATGTGCGCGGGTTGGATTAGGTGTATGTGTAGGCGTGGGGGTCCAATTCAGTGAGCTTGCCGGCCTTTGATATCTGTCCGTGTTGGTCGTCACTGAGGGATACGTCGACGGCTTTCAAGGTCTCTTGGAGTTGATCGACCGATGTGGCTCCAATGATCGGAACCGATGTGAGACCGGGGATGCGCTTTACCCACTGGATGGCTACTTGCGCCGGAGTGGCTCCGGTTTCTTCGGCTACCTGTTCAACGGCTGCGAGAACACGCCACCATCGGTCGGGGAACTGTCCGTAGCCTTCCGACATTGCACCCCTTGATCCTTCCGGCTTGATCGTCGTCCCGTCGGTGTCCTGCTTGTACTTGCCGGTGAGGAATCCTTCGGCCAGGGGGGAATAGGAACAAACCGCAATGCTCTGATAGCGACAGGCGTCGAAGAGGTCGGGAAGCGGCATCTCCGCTGGGTCCACGGTGTAAGGAATGTTGTCCACGGCGTTGTATCTCGGTTGGACTACAGACACGGGCGCCCAACCTCGGGACTTGCACATTTCATTGGCCAACACAAGCTGCCATGCAGCGAAATTGCTGACGCCGATGTAGTGGACCTTCCCAGATCGAACCAGGTCATTGAGAGCTGCAAGGGTCTCCTCAAGCGGCGACGGCTCATGCCAGCCATGGATGTAGTAGATATCCAGGTAGTCACTTCCGAGCCTGTTGAGAGTTCCTTCAATCTCTGCCATGACGATCTTCCGAGACAGGCCGACTTGCTGGCGACCCGAAAGAGCAAAAAACACTTTGCTGGCGACTACGAAATCCTCACGATCCTTGTCGGCGAGCCACTCCCCGATGTACTCCTCGCTGCCGCCACTCCCATACACATTCGCTGTGTCGATGAAGTTGACACCGCTATCCCAAGCGGCATCGAGGATCGAACGAGCCGTTTCCTGGTTCACGATCTCCGAATCGGTCGCTGGTGACTTCGAGCCGAACATCCAAGATCCGAGACAGACCTCCGACACCTCCATCCCGGTATGGCCCAGCCGGACGTACTCAACCATCAATACTCCCACGTATGGATCACAGTCCAGTTCTACACCACCGGACCAACCTCTGACGGCGAATCACCCGCCCATAACCGGCATTATCGAGCGTCTCAGACAAGCGATTCAAGCGACCTGAAACCACTCTATATGTGCCGACATGTGCGCCCCGATACCACGCCGCTGGGCTTATCCGCAGCGACGGGTCCAGCAGCTTCTGTACCGACGCGTGGAAGGCATCGAGGTCGAAATGAAGGATGGCCGTTTGCGCCACAGGGTCATTGTGGCAAGAGGGGGTAACGGCTGTGGAGAGAGGGGCGATCGGCCATGCACTGTCAGCTCTTCGTCTAGCCTCGAATCTCGCGACCCGAGAGAGGACAGATTTGGACGCCATGGTCAACGAGCCTGTCAGAGGCACGATTGGAGACATGTCGTTCCTGTCACGCCCCGGTATCGAGACTATGCGGCGCGTGGTTGATGGCGAGGGTCCGCTACCTCCCATTCACCACCTGACGGGAATCCGACCGACTGAGGCTGGGCTGGGGAAGATGACCTTCACCATGCCGGTCACGCCATGGCTGCAAGACGCCGCCGGCATCATCTGGGGTGGAGTCTACGCGTTCTTCGCAGACTCCCCCATCAGCCTCGCGCTGTACACCGGGCTACCGGCCGGGAAGATCCTCACCACGTCGGAGCTGTCGATCCACTACCTGCGACCGGCGAGCCCAAGCTCAGGTCAACTCGTAGGGCGCGCCAACTCGGTCTACCTCGGGCACGAGGTCGGCGTAAGCGAGGCGACTATTGAGGATCAAAACGGTCGCACCATGGCCTACGCATCGACGCGATGTGTCATCCTCGACATTCCATTCGACCCTGATGCCGAACCGGGTCTTCGCGAACCTGCGATCGACGATCCGCCCGATCCGTATCTGAGGGATGTCCCCGAGTCGGCTTGGCAGGACCTGAGCGTTTTCGAGGGCGAGAAGATCCCGTCGATGCGTAAATTCGTTGACGGCGTATACGGACCCGGGCCTGTGCAACTGCTCACCGGATCGAAGTTCATGTCGGTCGAGCACGGGCGGGTCTCAATCTCGTGGCCGGCGAGTCCGTGGTTCAGCGCCGGCGGGCCGGCCATGTACGGGGGAGCGATCGCCTGGGCATGCGACACCGCCATCGCATCGGCAATATGGTCGTCGCTGGAACCAGGAGCGGTAGCGGCAAGTCTGGATCTGCAGGTCAGATTCCTGCGGCCGGTGATGCTGGATGGTTCGTCACTCACCGTCATCGGGGAGGTGCGTCACAGCGGCAGAACGATTCGAGTCGGACAGGCCGAGGTTCTCGACGCCGCCGGCAAGCGGGTCGCCCTGGCCACCGGCTCCTCCATGGTCATCCCTGGTGGGATCGAACGGCTCAAGAAAGGCCACAAGGCGGAGGAGATAGTCGGGCTTCAAAGATGATCTAGAAGCTCGGCCCTCCATCTCGGCGATTTCGACGCTGCCGTCGCCGTCGAAGATGGAACACCCACAGCAGCCTCAGCCCGATGGACCGCACATAACCGGCTGGGGGATAATGGTTGTGGTGGTTTCCACCGGTCGGGCGGTGTTCGCCGGTTGAACTGATTGAGCCAGTTCGGTCGGGTCGCATCCGCCGTCCCGGTGGTTTGCCACCCCTTCGCCTGTAACCAACAGAAAGGGGCGACGATGAGAATCGTAGAAGTCACCTCCCGATAACCGCGTCGTTGGGTTCGCAGCGAAGGTTGAAACAACTGATAACGGGCCCGCCCTCAGAGAATTGACGCTGACCGCCACAGCCGAGCATGCCCTCAGAGTTAAAGACATTCGTTCGGTGTCTCTAACAGAGATCCTCTCGGGTACAGGCAATGCGGTGGCGTTGAAACGCACAGACAAAGGTCGAACCATCAGTTACTCCCCCATATCCGATGAGAGCTACCGAATTATCAAAGGCACACTCGGAAAGCCCAAAAAAGGCCCGGCCAAACTCACCGACAAGCACTTGCAAGAAGTGGCGGATGTCCACAAAGCTACGCGACTTGCTGGCGAGTATCCAGTTGCTGCGGTCGCGAAAGCGTTCGGACGGCCCAGAGACACTGCCCCAAAATGGGTCGGAAAAGCTAGAAGGGCAAAACTGATACCGAAGGTGTCGCCCGGCCGACCTCCCGGCCAGACCAGCTAAAGCATCCATCGTTGCAGCAGGTAGGTGCGTGCTCACCGCACGTACCGAAATGTCAGAAGGCACCGCTCGACGCTACGCCCAAAGCACCGCGAACAGCCTGCCACCAGATAGTGGATCTAGAGATATCGAGGTTTCGGTCATTTGGTATTAGAGGGAGAGTCTCCGGTGTCACTGCTTTCAGGATCATCGTGCAGGAGGGGAAGGCCTGTTGCTCGAGACACATGTTCGGCCATCTGCTGCGCGGTCTCTGACACCGTGAACAGCCGCCTATAAGTGCCGTTATCTGGGGCCAACGCCATCCCCGGTCGCACAGATTTGCTAGCCGAGGTCCGGGTTGATGTCTTTGCAGTTAATCGAGTCGATTGACCGATATCTGACTGGTCGGATTATCCCCCAGACGTGCAGTGTTGGAAGGGTCGTGAAGAACGTTCGCGGACTGTTCGCTCTCGTGCTGGTTGCCGCCGCTGTCTTCTGGGTGGCCAAGACTTCACCAGATCAGTCTCAGATCGGTACGGGACCGGCGGAAGTTCCCGATGGCATCTACGACCCCGTGCGCGCAGGCGAGCCGACACCTGCTGGTTTTCGCCAGCTGTTGCCTCGTGATGCGATTCATCCCGTCTACAACCCGACGTTCCGAAGCGCAGAGTCCACAGAATGGTCGGCCGAGACCCTGGTGATCGGCGTGGAACTCAATGGTGAGGCGAAGGCGTATCCGGTGAGCTTCTTGAACTTTCGAGAGATGGTGATCGACTGGATCGGCGGTTCACCAGTGTTGGTCACCTGGTGACCACTATGTGGCACGGCGATGGTCCATCGCCGAGATCTGAACGGAGAGGTGCTCGTTTTCGGCAATCAAGGTGCGCTGTGGGGCAATGCGATGACCTGGTTTGACCACGACACCGGCACCGTTTGGAGCCAACCGATTGGCGAGGCCATCGTGGGTGACAGGAAGGGCCAAGCCCTCGACCTGATGGCGTCGCAGCTGACATCGTGGGAAACCTGGAAGCAGGATCATCCGGGCACCGTCACCTTGGATGTACCCGCCAGTCCGTCTCGGTTTGACCTCGGCTTCTTGTCGATCGTCGTCGACTTCACCGAAGAGGTGGGTGTCTATCCAGTGGCGACACTCAACGCCTGGGGCCCGGCAAACGACGTTGTGGCCGGGGTACCTCTCGCGGTGGTAATAGATCCGGACAAGAACGACAGGTGGAAGGTGTTTCATCGGCGGGTCGGCGACGCCCTGCTGACGTTTTCGATATCCAACGGTGTATTGGTAGATAACGAAACCGGCACCAGTTGGGACCCCGGCAATGGCCGGGCCCTCGACGGTCCTCTCGAGGGAGAGATCCTCGACATTCTTCCCGGCTTCACCTCCCGCGAATCGGACGCAAGAACTTTCTGGCCCGACGCTAAGTACTGGGATGGTTGAACCTACCGATACGAGGCAGACCAATGAGAGATCGTCCGGCACCCAATCCCCACCAGCTGATCAGCGCAAGCAAGTAGACGGCAAGATCAGCCGCACATAACCGGCATTATGCTCGCCCTCCGGTCGCCCATAAGTGCCGTTATTTGCGGGCGTTGGCTGAAGGCGAGGACGTGCAATTACCACATCTGTATATTCGTCAATGGCCGCGATAGAAGTGGCCCAGAATAGTTTCTCGAAGTCTTTCTCCTTTGAGATCCGGTTGCTCGATCAGGCTAAGAAGAAACTCTGAGTGCGGGTGCTTCTCTGGGGTGGCGTTGGTTCGGTCGAATTTCACTCCCACCAGTCGGTCGATCAATTCGAGGGGGACGTGCCCGCCCCTTACCGCTGCAGATCTCTCCACATCGACGGCCGGAAACGAACCGATCACGTCCTTGGCCGCGAAAAGAGGGTCGTGAAGTAAGAGTGGCACCTCGGCCTCCGCACAGAAGGCTTCCGCGGCGGCTGGATCTGTTATCTCGCTTTCTCCGGCCAAATTCAAAGAAGTCGCGTTCACGTAGTTGATACCTGCCGCCTCGAGCTCGGTCACTAGGTTCGAAAACAATACGTTCCCACGCGGCTCAAGCAACTGGATGTAAGGCGTTCCCTCCCGTGTACTAACCAAGTGAGGAGGGATTTCCGAGCCAATCACATCACGAATCAGCGGGAGCCGCACATGGCAGATGGCCCCCAAAGTTCGCCTGAACCGTTCAATGTCATCAATCAGCAGCCGAGTGACCTCATTCGTTATACGGCTCCGGTCGACCAACGGGAATACGTACGCCGCTGACGACAGAACGCTCATCGGCTTTTCGAGATCATCATCCCGCTTTGCTGCCAGAGCCCGTCTCCTGGCATCTCCATCGGTGCCCGAGAACACCATGACGTACACGCTGTGATATTGGACGGCCAC
>JAZFTT010000160.1:0-14129 GCA_036446835.1 Acidimicrobiia bacterium | reverse complement strand
TCGACATCGAGCCCGTCGAGGGTCGGGCCACGGTGCAGGTCAACCGCCCGCACCTCCCGATCTCGAGCCAACAGCTCTCTGACGACGGCGCCGCCGAGAAAACCGGAGGCGCCGGTTACCACGGTAATCACGGCTGGGTGGTCGGCGGTGTCGTGGTAGGTGGTGTGATGGTCGTCGGCGTGATGATGGTCGTAGTGGTAGAAGGACAGGTTGCCTCCTGACCGGGAACCATGCACGGGTGAACTTCGAAGATCGCGAGTCGAGCCTGGTAGCGGACAATCCACTCCTCTTCGGCAATGAGCACGATTCCGCCTCTGAGCTTCCTCCTGGTGACCGTTACGCTCCACCCGTCGCGCTCGGTCTGGATTTCGTCGACGTGCTCAATCTCCAAGTCGGGATTGGCCACGTATCTCGGCTCGCCCGGGGTGGTTACGGCAAACCGGCTGGAAACGATTCCTTGTATGTGGATCGCATCGGGCCCACCCCTTGAGGGAACCCAGATCTTGGTCTCGCCGCCGCTCTGCTCACCTTTGACTGTCCGTCCGTCGTTGTCACCGAAAATGCGGACCGTGATCGAAGTGTCGGTGTACAGAGTGTCGATCATGATCGCCTTGGGCGTGTCGTTGCGAAAGATGAGGTTGGGTGTGGTCCAACTGATCGTGGCCTCGATGCCCTCGGGATAGCGTGAGAAGTAGAACGAGTGGGGCTTGTGAGCGATGTCCTGGTAACCACCCCAGAAGATGGCGTTGTAGGTGGTCGTGGCGAACTGGCTGACCCCGCCGCCGATGGTGTCCTGGAGCTGTCCGGCGATGATCGTCCCTGCCGGAAGGTATCCCTTCTCCTCGGTCCTCTGTCCGACGTGCTCGTTGACGCTGAACTCGGATCCGGACCGAACGATGACCATGTCCATTGCGTCGGCCATCAGCTGGATGTTGATGACCCTGTCCTGACAGCAGGAGTGAAAGGTCGTGAATGATGAGACGAGATGCTTGATTCCCAGGTTCTCGAGAGATTCCGTGGTGACGTTGGGTTCGGCATCCTCTACCAGCGGCAACTGTCCAAGTCTTCCGCTGGTCATTCCGGCCTGCAGAAGCTTCTGCGCTGTCTCCGTCTCGTCGATTCTGGTTCCCCGGAGGCCGGGAACGACTCTGATCGAGTCGCCGCTGATGTCGAAGTGGGCGTCCACCGGAGCGGCCTCATACTCGGATCTGACCGGTCGAAGAAAACCGTCGATGGTATCGGGGTCGAAGGAGTGGACGATCTGAGGTGTGCCAAAAGCGATGGTCTCTGACCGGTAGGCCTCGGCCAATTGACTGGGCGTGAAGACGAGCTCGCTGCCGTTGTGGATCATCCGAATCGAGTCGGAGAGAAGTTGGTTTGCTTCCAGCAGCGCATTGTCGATGTCCGAGTCGCTGAGTCTCGGAATTATCGTCTCCGTGGGTAGAGACTCCGTCTCCGGCATCTCGGCTAGAAGGCTCGCCTCGATGATCTCTGTGCTTTCGCCGCGCTTGATACCTGTGCCGGGTGCCGGGTAGATGGGCTGGGGAACGCCATCGGTCATCTCGATGGCGCCGAGACTGGCAGGTCTCGAGATGACCCCCAGATCCCAATCGTCGAATATCTGCTCGATCGATGCGGGATCCGTAGAGCCGCTCAGGCCCAACTCGAGGGTGGAGAAGAGATGGCGAAGCCACCAGAGGAACTGATATGAGGCGTTGCCCTCCCGTCCGACGCGCATCGCCTCGTCGACGACCTTTTCCTCGTCGACATCGAAACCGGTCTCTGCCGGATCTAACAACACCTGTGTGTTCTCGATCGTGAAGGAAGCGGTCCTTGCCGAATACTGATCCTCTACGGCGAGGATGGCACTGATCGCCTCTTCCCGAGTGAGACCGCCAATGGGTGTTCCGACCACTTCAACATGGCCCATCACCTCGTCCTGGGAGATGTTGCGTGTGAGCCCGTATGCGGCAAACAACACCACAAAGAACCCGGCTACCACGATCACGGCAGTCAGCAACGGATGTATACGAAAGGAAAGGTGGTTGTTCATGCGAAAGGCCGCCCTAACCGGCCGATGCCCTGGGTCGGGCATGGTACCGCCGGGACGGCTGATATCTGAACCGGAGATGTCGGTGCAACGGTATACCCTCGTCTCTGATGTCGGTGGCTATTCCACATGTGATTCCTGGGGATCAAATACGTCTATCTGCTTCGACGTACGTGACGTGGAAAAAGTGCCCGGATTCGGCGAATGCCCGACTTCAGGGGATATACGGGCCCGACACCCGCCCGGCGTTTACGGGCATTCTCGCCCATCGCATCTTCAGCCGTCATCTCAGGGGAGGCTCGATCGAATCTGATGATTTTGTTCAGGTCTGCCGTGAGGAGATCGGTGGATCGAATTTGAACAACAAGCTTGCAGGCCTCGAGATGAAACCGTCTGCTCTCGCCGGAGTGATCGAAGAGGTGCGTGGCCTCTACGACCGTTTCACTCGACTTCCCACCGATGGGTTCGAGGGGTCGGAGGTCGATCTGAGATATGAGACGGACGACGGTCTCCAGTTGGTTGGCGTGGTCGACGCGGTCTATCGGGAGGATCTGGGCGGTCACCGTCTTGTCGACTGGAAGACCGGAGAGCTCGACGAGCCCGAGGCTCAGCTCATGTTCTATGCCCTGCTCTGGACACTGGATCACTCCGATATCCCGGCATATGTCGAGGCTGTGTCGGTGCGAACTGGTGAGAGGTATCGGGCAGTTCCGTCAAGCGCGGATGTCCAGGAGGTGGCCACAGAGGTGGCAAGGTTGGCCAACGAGATTCGTACCGCATGGAGCACAGGGTCGAGACTCGAGAAGAGAGCCGGTCCCTGGTGTCGTTTTTGTCCGATCCTGGCCGACTGCGCCGAGGGTCAGGCAGCGGAGGCGCTGCTCTCCTGATCCACGAATGACATATCGTCGATATATCGACTATCATCAATGCGGTATGGGCTATTGCTGCACACCCTTGTTCGAAGGTGTCATCGACGACTCGGCAGCCGCTGAGATGGCCCCGGTCCTTGCCGCCCTTGCTGATCCCGTTCGGCTTCGCATCGTCTCGATCCTCGCCGGATCACCAGACGGAGCGGCATGCGGATGTGACCTCGAGACCCCGCTCGGACTCTCCCAGCCGACCGTGTCCCACCATCTGAGGATTCTCCGGGAGGCGGGTCTCGTCGAGGGGACCAGGGAAGGCCGCTGGGTTCACTACCGGGTAGTCCCCGAACGACTTTCCGAGATCCGGGAGGCGCTCGCCCCCAGATCGGTCATCTCGGTTTAATGCTCTTCGCCGGGCCCGCGCGGCGCCCGGATGCCGCGAAACTCCCAATCACCCCCGAGGGCAGTGGACAGCACCTCCTCGGACTCACTGGGTTGGGCTCCGATCTCAGGTCGTATTCCGATGCCACCATGGACGATGCTGTTGGTGAGGGCTCCCAGACCTTCGACTTCGACGGTAACCACGTCACCCGGGGCAACCGGTCTCGATCCCGCCGGTGTTCCGCTGAGGATCACGTCGCCCGGGAGGAGGGTGATGGTCCGGGCAATGTCGGCCACCAGGTAGTGCATGTCCCACGCCATGTCTGAGGTGTTGCCCGTCTGGGCTGTCTCTCCGTTGACCGTTGTCTGGATGTCCTTGTCATGGAAATCCCAGTCGGCGACGACTCCAGGTCCGATCGGGCACAGGGTGTCAGATCCTTTGACTCGGAGCATCGACCCGGCGTCGGTGTCGCGAAAGTCGTGGAGCCCGTAATCGTTGGCTATCGAGTAGCCGGCGATGTGATGGGGCGCTTGGTCCTGGGAGATGTTGAAGGCCGTCTCACCGATCACGATGGCGATCTCTCCTTCGAAATTGAGGTATTTGCATCGCTGAGGGCGAATGACATCGCCCATGTGCGAGTTGAGTGCTGTGGTGGGCTTGTGAAAGTAGGTCGGGGCCGGCGGGAGTTTGGTCATGAACTCATCCACCCTGCTCCCGTAGTTGAGGTGAACGGCGATGATCTTGGACGGCTCCACCGGCGCGAGATGGATGGCCTCGCTGATCGAGATGCGTTCGCCATCGACCGTGACCAACTCGTCACCCTCACGGCGGGTCGAAACGGACTCACCGTTGAAAAGGATCCTTCGGTATTCAGTCATCGACTGCTCACGGTAACGGGGCCGGGTGGTGGGGTGTGAGCTAGGTTTCGGTACCCAGCGATCTATGGCACTCAACGTTCTCCACTCAGACCTCGGTGATCCCGAAGCCGACATCACTTCACACGACACCTATCTGTCTGGGTTTCCCCATGCCGCCTTCAAGCGTCTCCGGGAGAAGAGCCCGGTGGCATGGGTCGACGAGGGTGATGACGGTGCCGGGTTTTGGGCGATAACAAAACACGCCGACATCATCGAGGTGAGCCGGGACTACAGGCGGTTCACCGCGGCCCGGGGCATCCGCATAGAAGAGATGGCCGATGATGAGCTCGATGCCCGTCGCACACTGATGGAGTTCGATCCGCCCGACCACACCCGGCTACGCCGCCTGGTCCAGCCGGGGTTCACCCCAAAAGTGGTGACGACTTATGAGGCCGCCTTCCGTCAGCTCGTCGGGCTGGTGCTGGACGAAGTTCTTCCCCTCGGTGAGTTTGACTTTGTCACCGAGATTGCCAGGGAGCTGCCCATACGCATGCTCTGTCGACTCGTTGGTGTCCCCGAGGACGATTCCGCCCAACTGGTGACCTGGGGCGATCAGATGATATCCAACGCCGACCCCGAATACACGCCGGTGATCATCGACAAGGTCGATAGCGACGAGTATCGGCTGCTTCCGTTCAGGTCTCCTGCGGCCCTGGAGATCTTCCGCTACGCCGAGGAGATAGCACTCGAGCGGCGGCAAGACCCCAAGGACGACATCATCACCACGCTGCTCACTGCCGAGCCGGACGGGGAGCCTCTCACCGATCTCGAGTTCAAGAACTTCTTCACTCTGATGATGGTTGCCGGCAACGAGACCACGCGGCACACGATCAGCCACGGCCTGATCTATCTGCACGACCACCCCGACCAACTTGCTCAATGGCGTGAGGGTTTGAAGACCGGGTCCGAGACAGCCACGGAGGAGATTCTCAGGGCTTCCAGCGTGACCATGCATTTCCGTCGAACTGCCACCGAAGACACCGAGATCAGGGGTGTGCCGATCAGGGCAGGGGACAAGGTTGTCGTTTGGTACACGTCAGCGAACTACGACACCGACCTCTTTGATGATCCCTTCACGTTGGACCTGAGACGCGACCCGAACCAGCACATCGCCTTTGGCACCGGTCGTCATGTCTGCCTGGGCCAATCACTGGCCAGACTCGAGGTGCGGGTGTTCTTCGAGGAGTTCTTGAGCCGGGTCGCCGACTTCGAGGTGGGTGAGCCCGATCGGCTCCGCTCCAATTTCATCTCCGGGATCAAGCACCTCCCGGTGAGTGTAGAGATAGAACGTGTGTTAGCAACTGAGAACATCCTGTTATAGGACTTGACAGCCTTTAGCGTTGCTGATAGAGTCGAACATATGTTCGATCATGACACTTCGATCGAGCTCTTGGCGGGGGAGATTCACGATGAGGACAAGCTCTATCATTTGACCCGCGAGGGCGAATCGAACGATTGGTTCGAGCAGGATCGTCATGTCCTCCCTGCTGGTCCGGAGGATCTTCCTCCTGGCCCATATCTGTCCGCCATCGCCGGTTCCGTCGACCGCACCAGACTCAATGCTCACGACGCTGTCCGTCTGATGAAGGTCGAGGCCCGTCTCTCCTGTTACCACGATGCTGGAAAGCTGGCGACCATGGTCGAGGTCGCCTACTCACCCGCAGGAGACAGTGGCGCGCCCGTCGAGAGAAATGTCGAGGAGGTGGAGTACGCCGCATTCGAGATCGGATCGGCGCTGACGCTGACACGGCGGGCGGCCGAACGTGAGTTGGATCTGGCGTTGAGTCTCACCAGGAAGCTGCGTCAGGTGTGGGAGATGTTTCGCCGGGGGATGATCGATAATGCGTCGGGTCAAGGTATGCGACAGTCAGCTCGGTCATCTTTCATCCGACACGATCGAAGCGGTGTCCGAGAAGGTTCTCGATCGAGCGGAAGGCTTGACTACCGGTCAGCTTCAGGCACGTCTCGCCCGAGAGGTGATGGAGATCGACCCCAAAGGTGCCGACGTGGGATACTACGAGGGTCTGGCCGACCGAAGAATGGTGACCCACGCCAATCCTGATGGCACTGCCAACCAGGGTGTCCGTTCCATAGCTCCCGACGCCGCCGCTGCGGTGTCTCGCAAGGTCAACCGGTTGGCACTGGCGCTCAAGAGCGACTCGGAGCCACGAACCATCGACCACCTCCGGGCCGACGTATTCGTCGCCTCTTGTTAGGGCGTGACAATGGCATCGGCGCCGATCGTGGCGTTGTTCATCTCAATGTTGATGTTGCCACGCTCGCAGAATTGTCGAATGCCCCCGGTGAACTGGCCGGCTATGGCCCGATCATCGCCGACATCGCTCGCAAGGTCGCCGCAGAACAGACCGGGGCTTCCTGGGAATTCTCCGTAAACGACGATGACGGCGATGTCATCGCCACCGACATCACTCGGAGATGCCCCACCGCCGCCATGAAGCGGCAGATCGAAGCCGTGTATCCAACATGTGTCGCCCCCGGGTGTCGGATGCCTGCATATAAGTGTGATCTCGATCACCGTAGGGCCTATTCAAGAGGTGGACCCACCCACAACGACAACATGGGCCCACTCTGCCGCTATCACCACATGTCGAAGCACCACGCACCCTGGGGCCTGGAGCGATTGCCCAACGGTGACCACTCATGCACCAGTCCTCTGGGTCACGTCTACATCAGACGGAGGGCGCCCCCTGTTTGACTATCCACCTTCAACTACCCGATCAGTGTCTTTTCGATGATGTCGATGGCGTGGTCGACGTGCTCGACTGTCGATCGCCGGTTGAGGATGGCGAATCGAAGAACGAATCGGTCATCGATGATCGTCGGGCTGAGATGGACGGTGCGGTCGGTATTGACCGCATCCCACGCAGAGCGGCCCGCCTCGTCGTCGTCGAACATGAAAGCGACCACCGAAAGATCGGGCGTCCACCTGGCGTCGATGCCCTCGATCGTGCTCAGACGCTGGTGGGCGTGCTCGGCGAGGTCGAGGCTGGAATCGAGAGCCTCCCGGAACGGAGCAACGCCGTGAAGTTGCAGGGGCAGCCACACCGACAACCCGCGGAACGGTCTGCTCAGCTCGGGGCCCAATGACGAGATGTCGCGTAGTCCCATGAAACTGTCCTCGTCCCGTAGATATGCACCGCGGCCCTCGTGAGCGTCGACCAGAGCAGATTCATCACGAACCAACAGTGCTCCGACACCAAAGGGTATCGACAACCCCTTGTGCGGGTCCAGGGCGAGCGAGTCGGCTCGTTCGATCCCGTGCAGCGTTCGCTTCCCCCTTTCGGTGAGTTGAAAAAACCCTCCGTAGGCGGCATCAATGTGCAACCACATGCCCTCAGACGATGTGAGGTGGCCAAGGTCGTCCAGGGAGTCGACTGTCCCGGTGTCGGTGCTTCCGGCCGAGGCGATGACAAGAAACGGCGTTTTGCCATCGCCTCGGTCCGAGACAATGCGCTCGTTCAGCCTGTTGATGTCCATCCGCAGGTCGTGGTCGACTTCCACCGTCACTATCTGGTCCGAGCGAAATCCCGCGAGACGGGCCGCCTTGGCAGCGGAGTGGTGGGTGTGGGGTGTCGCGTAGAGAACTCCGCTGGTGAAGTCGTTACCCAGCATCGCGGTGCGTGCAGTGACTATTCCGGTGAGATTGGCCATCGACCCACCCGACAACAGCAGGCCTGCCGAGTCGGGGCCCAGTTCGAAGATCGAGGTGAACCACTCGATCACCCCAAGTTCGATCGCGGCAAACCCGGGCGCCGCTACGGCCACGCCCGTGTACCGATTGAGACCCGCAGCCAAGAACTCGGCGAGGGCTGCGGTGTACATCCCCGCGTTGGGGATATAGGACATGTGGCCACCGGACGGGTGATAGATCCCCGCCCTTCCGGCAACGGTCAGATCGGAAAGAATCGAATCCAGGTCACGGCCTTCCTCTATGGGGGCCCGGCGCAATTCCTCCAGGGTTTCGAGGTCGAGATCCACTCCCCACGCCTCCATATCGGAGGCTCTGTCATACCAATCGGCGAGATAGGAGACGACCTGGCTGGTCAGGTCGTCTCTGGTCTCCCGGTCCGGTTCGAGGTGGCTGCTCATCGATGTTCAAGGTAATCGTCTTAGTCTTGCTCTGCGCATCGACGGTGGGCCCATCTACGCTCCGGCCAGACCAGGAGAGATGTGAGCATCGAATTCGAACGACTCAGACTGCTGTGGCCCGACCATCTCGGGCTGGCCCGCGGTAAGTACTTGACTCCGGACAAGGCAGAGTCAGGCACGGCCCACGCCATTTCCCTGTTCACTCTCGGTTTCGACCGGGTGATGACGCCACACGATGGCGGACTCATGATGGAGGGCCTCCCGGACTGCGACGCCAATTTCGACGGAAGTGATGTCCGGCCGAGCTGGCAGGAAGGCACACATGTGGTTATCCCGGACATCACACGTCTGGGTGTTCCCGTTTCTTTGGCGCCGCGCAACGTCCTCAAGGACACCATCGAGAAATGGAAGGCCCATGGGCTTACTCCGATGGTCGGGATCGAGCTCGAGGCGTTTCTCTTCGAGCCGGACAGCGAAGGGGGCTGGCGCCCGATCACCAGTCCCGGTGCGTATGTGTACGGAACGGGGATGGCGGTGGACTCGACGGGCACCATCGACGAGATCATGGCCATGGCGAGGAAGATCGGTCTTCCGCTCGAATCGGTGAACAGCGAATACGACAACGGCCAGTTCGAGTTGACACTGGCCTACACCGACGCTCTCCGCGCTGCCGATGACGCCTTTCTGTTCAAGGTCATGGCCAAAGAGATTGCGGCCGGGCGAGGTCTCTTGCTGACCTTCATGGGAAAGCCGATCAACGATCGGGGTGGCTCGGGGTTCCACATCAACCTATCTTTCAACGACGAGAGCGGGGCGAACGTCCTCTACGACGACAGCGCCGATGACGGGCTCAGCGAGATAGCCCGGTCCTCGATAGCCGGGATGCTTCACCATCATGTGGGCATGACCGCACTGCTCGCTCCGACGGTCAACGCCTACAAGCGTCTTCAGCCAGGGTCGCTCTGTGGCTACTGGGCCAACTGGGGCTACGACCATCGCGGGGTGACAGTCCGTGTGCCGCCCGCTCGTGGTCAGGGCACAAGGCTCGAGCACAGATTGGCCGACGGCTCCGTTGCTCCGCACCAAGGGTTGGCCGCGGTGTTGACCGCCGCCCTTCTTGGATACGAGAAAGGCTATGAGCTTCCACCCGTCGAGACACTCGACTGCATAGAGAACGCTTCAACGGACGTCATCCCCCCGGCATCTCTCAAAGAGGCCCTGAACGCCCTCGAGGACGACACCGATTACACCGAGGCGTTCAGTCCCGCATACATCGACGGGTTTGTGACGGTCAAGCGCGCCGAGTGGCACCGCTATCAGAAGTGGACCACGGACTGGGAGATGTCCGAGTACCTGCCCTTTCTCTGATGGCCGGATTTCTCTTTCCCAGGACTCCATCCGGCAGGTCGTCGCTGATTCCCCAACCCCCCTGGCACTACTCGGGGGAGATGCTGACAGTGGAGTACCGCACCCACCCGGAGCGTGTCGCCGAGTTGCTGCCCGAAGGTGCCACGCTGGCCGGTGATGACCCCGGCGCAGTAGCGCTGATCTGGGCCGATTGGCAGAGCTCGGGTGACACCTTGGAGGAGACTCTCGATCCGGTGCGAAGCCAGTACAAGGAGGTCTTCGCGGTCATCCGTTGTGAGTGGGAGGGTGAGTCGTGGAGTCGATGCCCTTACATATGGGTCGACAAGGATTTCGCTCTTGTCCGTGGCTATCACCAGGGGTATCCAAAGAAGCTGGGAGACATCTGGATGACGAGGCCGATCACCATCGGGAGGGCCGGGCCTCGTCTGGAGGCCGGCGGCCAGTTCGGTGCGACGCTGGCTGCGGCCAGCCGGCGAATCGCGGAGATAAGGATCAACCTCACCGAGACCGGGTCGTCACCCGGGTTCGTCAACGGTCATCCGATGCTGCACAACCGATACTGGCCGGCGATCGAGTCAGACGGCACCGCCTCGATGGACGAGTTGGTGACGATGAGCGGCTACGACGGCGAAATAGCGGACGTTTGGGCCGGTGAGGCCGAGATCGAGATCTACGAGTCTCCTACCGAGGAGTTGTCTCTCCTCGAACCGCTGGAGATGATCGGTGGCTACTACCACCGTGTGGGTGTGTCGTGGAAGGGGGGGACCACTCTGCTGCGCGACACAGATCGAGCTGACTAGAGAATGGAATCGACAATAGAGACAATCGTTCTCGTCCTCTCTGCCGCTGTCTTTGCAATCGTCGCCGTGTCGGGGCGTCTGTCCAGACTCTCGATGACGGAGCCCTTGGTGGCCGTGGTAATCGGGATTCTCATCGCGCTTCTCATCGGCAATCCAATTGACATAAGGAGTCCGGCGGCGTTGATCTTTTTCGAGTTGGCACTCGTCTTGGTTCTTTTCACAGACGCAGCCCGAATCGACATCGCTCACATCCGAAAGCAATACCGATGGCCGGCCAGAATGCTTTTGATCGGTCTTCCGCTGGCGATGATCCTGGGTGCGGTCGTATCCGGTTGGATCCTGGCGTTACCGCTTGGCGCGGCACTCTTGCTGGGTGTGATTCTGGCGCCAACCGATGCTGCCCTTGCCGAGCCGGTGTTGGAGTCTGAGGTGTTGCCGGTGAGGGTTCGTCAAACCTTGAACATCGAATCGGGGTTGAACGATGGTCTTGCCCTACCTGCGCTGTTCATCGCCATGGGTCTCATCGAGTCGGAGGCCGGCAGGTCGATGTCCTCGTCGGTGCTTCTTGTCACCAGACAGGTAGGTATAGGAGTGGCCGGGGGGGCGGTGCTCGGATTCGCCGGGGCATGGGCGATCAGCCGCGCTACTCAGCGTGGGTGGATGGATGGGCTTCATCAGAAGATCGCAGCGGTGGCTCTCGCACTGGGAACATTCGCCGCGGTCCAGATTCTCGGGGGCAGTGGGTTTGTTGCTGCCTTCGTTGCCGGTGCCGTCTTGGGTGCCCAGGTGCGACCCAAGTGCGAGTACCTGTACGAGTTTGCCGACACCGAAGGTCGAGCCCTCGTTCTGATAGCGTTTGTCTTTCTCGGTGCTGGCCCAATCTCTGGGCTTTTTACCAACGGCGTGTCATGGGAGGCGTGGGCGGTTTCACTCATCGCCCTTTTCGTGGTCCGTCCGATAGCGATCTGGCTCTCGCTCCTAGGAGAGAATCTTCTGCCTTCGACTGCGTTGTTCTTCGGCTGGTTCGGACCGCGAGGGCTGGCAACCGCCGTGTTCCTCCTCGTGGTGTTTGCGGAGATGGCGGATATCCCTCCGGTGGTCGCCGACATCACGTTTCTGACCGTCGCGCTGTCGGTGTTTCTGCACGGGTTGACCGCAATGCCGGCATCGAATTTGCTGGCCAGGAGGATCGAGAGGAAACAACAGCAGGAGATGCCCGAGATGGGAGAGGCCTTCGATCATCCGACTCGCTAGCAGACAGAACCTTCGCTGATTTGAAGTGTCTTGAGATCGGAGTGGAAGTCGAGGGCATAGTCGCCGCCCTCGCGGCCGATACCGGAGATCCCGCAACCACCAAAAGGCGCGGTTAGGTCCCGTACCAGGAATGTGTTCACCCAGACCGTGCCGGCCCTGATGCTTCTGCCCACCCGGTGGGCGCGCTCCTCCGAACCGGTGTAGACGATTCCGGAGAGGCCATACTCGGTCGAATTGGCGAGATCGATCGCCTCGGCCTCATCGCGGAACGTCTGATAGGTGAGGACCGGTCCGAACACCTCGCGCTGGACGACTTCGGAGTAGTTCGACTTCGGTCGGATGAGGGTCGGCTCGTACCAGAGGCCGTCTTGTTTCCATCGTTCCCCACCTCGAACGACGGTGTCCCCGGCCTCTCGAGCGCGGTCTACGAAGTTGGCGACCCGGTCGAGATGGTCGGGATGGATCATTGGCGAGATGGTGGTCGAAGGGTTGCGGCTGTCCCCGAAGACGTGCTCGTCGGTGTAGCGGTTGAAAAGCTCGAGAAAGTCGGACGAGATGGATGCTTCGACGAGCAGACGCGTGCCTGCCAGACAAACCTGGCCGGAATCATCGAACTGTCCTGCTGCCTTCTTGGCGGCAGCTTCGATGTCAGCATCGCCAAACACCAGAAGCGGACCCTTCCCCCCAAGCTCCGCGGTGAAAGGAACGATGTTCCTGGCGGCTGCTACACCGATATGGCGTGCCGTCTCCGGAGACCCGGTGAAAGAGATTCGACGCACACGTCGATCACCGACCAGAGCAGCGCCAACCTCTTCGCCGATCCCCTGCACGATGTTGAGGACACCCGGAGGCAAATAGGCGCGTTCGGCAAGATCGGCCAGGATCGATGCCGATAGGGGAGACCACTCGGCGGGCTTGAGGATCACCGGGTTTCCGGCGGCGAGTGCCGGCGCCAGCTTCCAGGTGGACAACAGCCACGGTGCGTTCCACGGGGTGATGATCACGGCAGGGCCTGCCGGCATTCGATGGACCTCGTTGTCGGTGCCCTTGGATGACCACTTTCGGCCTTCGTATCCGGAGGCCAGATCGGCGTAGTTGCGAAAATTCTCGGCCCCGCGGTGGATCACTCTCGCCTGGAGGCTTTCCAGGAGCATCGCCATATCGGCACACTCCACGGTTGCCAGCTCGTCGATTGTCTCGTCGATGAGGTCGGCTAGTCGGTGGAGATGGGCTGCTCTTTCGTCCGGCGCAAGGGCCGACCATTCCCCGAAGGCGTCCACCGCAGCGGTTATCGCCGCATCGGCGGTGATGGCGTCTCCCCTGGCGACGTCGGCGAGTTTCCAATCCCAGTCAAGAGGCGAGCGAACCTCGAAGGTGCGGTTGGATGAGATGCGTTTTCCGCCGATGTAGTGGTCGGGCGATACAGCGACGTTTGAGATCTCAACTCGAGAGGATGGCATCTGGTTCCGAATTCGTTGGTCGGCGAAGGATAAACTGCTACTTCTCGTGATAGGAGAAAATGCCACGGCCACTCAGTGACTACGACCCCGAGGTGGTGCTCGATGCCGAAAGGGACATCCGGGCCCGTCTCGGTGATCGCCCGCTCGACTTCGACGCCCTGCTGGCGGTGTCCAACATCTATCGAGCGGCCAACGCCGTCCGCAATCGGATGGAGCGCGAGGTTCTCGACCCGTCAGGTCTGAGCTGGGGAGGGTTCACAATCCTCTTTGTTCTCTGGGTGTGGGGTGATCGTGAGACAGGCGAGCTGGCGACGGACTGCGGGCTCGCCAAGGGGACCCTTTCGGGGATGATTCAAACACTGGAGAAATCGGGTCTGGTTGGCCGGGCTACGCACCCTGAGGACGGTCGTCGTGTGATTGTCCGTCTCGAACCGCCCGGTCTCGAGGTCATCGAATCAGTGTTCCCTCGATTCAACCAGTTCGAGGCACGGCTAACCGAGAATCTGGACATCGAGGAGAAGCATGAGCTGGCTCGTCTTCTCCGTTTGGTGACGGCCACCGCCGACGGCATCGCGCTCGTGGCAGGCCGAGAGAACACCCGGTAGCATCGGTCGTTCGGTGCCTAACGATTTACAGGAGCGGCAATGGGTGAAGTAGTCGGTGCGGGCCTGATAAGCCACGCCCCAACGATCATGTTCGACGAGACGGCCCGGCGGGAACTGAACGACGGCAAAGAAATCAGCCTGGTGCCTGGCATGATCCGGATCCGTGACGAGGTGCTCGGCCGGCTCGATGTGGACACCATCGTGATAGTGGACTCACACTGGTTCACGACAGTCGAACATGTCATCTCTGCGCACGAGCACCGGCATGGGCACATGACTTCTTCCGAGCTGCCAAGGGGGATGGCCGGTATCCCTTACGA